>WHTR01000206.1 GCA_009377635.1 Chloroflexota bacterium | reverse complement strand
CCCCGACCACACGCCCGAGCTGGAGATCGTGAAGCAGATCCTCAAGGGCTCCGAGGCACAGCCTGAGGAGTGCTACTTCGCGATCTTCACGTTCGCTGGCTCGTCAGGCATAGACGATGCGCTGTTGGCCATGGCCCGCGGCGGAATGAAGGTACACGGCGTCCTCGACCGCGCGCAGGCGGCCCAGCAGTGGGCTGCACCTAAGTGGCTGCAGCATCCGAACATCAAGCTCTACCTGCCGAAGAAGGCCGGCGCCTTCGCTGGCTTACGGAAACTCCACCACAAGCTCATGGTCATCGACGAGCTGATCGTGGTCGCCGGCTCGTACAACTACACCGAGCCGGCGAATCTGTACAACGACGAGAACATCTTCGTCATGGGCTCGACCCACTAAGAGGTCTCGGGGGTCGAGGTGGACGGCAGCCCGACCCGGAAGCTGGGCCGGTTCTTCAAGGCCGAGATCGAGCGCATCATCGGCCTCAGCGAGCCGTACGACCCGGCCGCGTAGGCGTCCTCTCCGTAAGTGTCGGCCGGTTTCTTCCGGTTCGAACGTGAGGATCGAACCACTTGGCAATGCCTAGCAACTGTCGATGAACGGGGGCCAGATGAAAGCCGACGGTCCGGTGCAGCAATCGACCGGCTGCGCTCATTACCCGACTCTGCTGAGGAGTTTGCGCCGATAGCGAGGGTGGCCGTCGAGCTGCTAGCCACCGCGCGGTCGATTCATAATCCCTTGTCGGTCGCACGGTCCGGCTCAGGCCACGATGAGGGCCTGATCGTCTTCTTGCACACATGCAGAGCTCGTCGCCGCGAAACTTCTGCCCGGCCAACTCGTTGCATCCATCGGCGCCTGATGGAGTCTTCGCAGACTCCTCGAGGCGAGCGATGAAGCCGAATAGGAATCCTGCCACCGATGCCGACCCAGCCTTCACGACGGGAAATGCCTTAAGGAGAGCCGAGATGGGCACCGTCGCGCGAGGCCGACTTGAGATCAGTTAGCGCACCAAGCGGAAGAACGCGCGGACGTCATGCATGAAGAGGTCGGGCTGCTCGAAGGCAGCGAAGTGCCCGCCCCTGACTGGTTCGCTCCAGTAGACGATGTTGCGGAAGCGTCGCTCGGCCCACCGTCGAGACGGACGCTGCAGCTCCTTCGGGAATACCGAGCAACCCGTCGGCACCAGCACCTCGTCGACGACCGATCCGGCGATCCACTCGTTCACCTGCCGCATGCTCTCCCAGTACAGGCGGGCGGACGCGGCGCCGGTGCCAGGCAGCCAGTACAGCATCAGGTTGTCGAGGAGCTCGTCGCGGCTGATCACGCTATCCAGATCCCCATCGTGGTCGCTCCACGACCAAAGCTTCTCGACGATCCACGCGGCGAGCGCCACCGGGGAATCGACCAGCCCGTAGCCGATGGTCTGCGGCCGCGTCGCGTGCTCCATCGAGTAGCCGGAGTCCCACTCCCGCGAGTGCGCCAACGATGCCAGGGAAGCGCGCTCGCCGGAGGTGAGATCGTCCATGGTTGCCGGGTCGGGCGGTGCGAGCGGCGGGACAAGATGGATGCCCGCCACGTGGGCGTCGTCGAGTTGTCCCAGGACGGTGCTGATACTCGTGCCCCAGTCCGAGCCCACCGCCCCGTAGCGGTCATACCCGAGACGGGTCATGAGCACCGACCAGGCGCGCGCGGTGCGCTCGATCCCCCACCCCGGCTCCGCCGGCTTGTCGCTGAAGCCGTAACCCGGCAGCGACGGGCAGACGACGTGGAAGGCGTCGCTCGCGACGCCGCCGTATGCTGGCGGGTCGCTCAACGGGCCGATGACCTTGAGCCACTCGATGATCGAACCAGGCCAGCCGTGGGTCAGGACGATCGGCAGCGCATCAGGGTGCGGCGAGCGAACGTGGAGGAAATGGATCTCAAGACCGTCAACTCGGGTCCGGAACTGCGGGATCGCGTTGAGACGCGCCTCGGTAGCGCGCCAGTCATAGTCGGTGGCCCAGTAGGCACACAGCTCACGCAGATAGCTCAGCGGCACACCCTGGGACCAGTCGCCGACGGGCTCGCGCTCCGGCCAGCGCGCCCTCCGCAGGCGCTCCCGCAGATCGTCGAGATCCCGCTGGGGGATCTCGATCCGGAAACTCTCCACGTGGTGGTTCATCGCATGTCCTCCCGCGGCGCACCGATGCCGATCCGTCTCGGCGGCTGGCCGGTGCGTACGACGATACCGCGCCGCATGGCGCGACCGCTCAGGCCGCGGCCTCGCTCGGTCCAGTGATCGGAGCGCGGAACAGCGGACGCACTGAACCGCACTGCGGTCGGTTTCGTGCGAAACACGCTCGGCCTTCAAGCGGCGGCTCAGGTGGCGGCAGTCCTCCAGCGCCCAGCGCCGGGTCTCGAACCGAGCCGCCCAGCGCACCAGCTCGAGATGCC
>WHTR01000205.1 GCA_009377635.1 Chloroflexota bacterium | reverse complement strand
TGCGCGTGTCGCATCGATTCCTCCATCCTCCATCGGCGCGCGCGCTCGCACGCACGCACCGGTATTCGATCCTGTATACGGACAGGAGATTCCCTTGGATGCACGCGCCTGCTCGGAGGAAGTACCGGTCGTCCGAGTCGCGGCTCAGCCGATGTAGGCCGATGCCTGGAGCTGGAACAGCTCTGCGTAGAGGCCGTTCTGGGCCATGAGTTCCTGGTGCGTGCCGTGCTCGGAGATCCGGCCACGGTGCAGTACGTAGATCCGGTCCGCGGATCGGACACTCGAGAAGCGGTGCTTGGGCCCGCTGCCTCAGATATCCGCTTGCCTGAACCCCGCCGGCGCATGCGCCCAGACCTGCCCCTCGCTTCGCTCAACACTGTCACCCTGAGTCCGCCTCAGGCGGACGAAGGGTCTCCCGGCAGATGCTTCGGCCGCCTCAGGCGGCCTCAGCATGACCATTTCCGCCCCTCGATGGCGGCCCGACCTATGGGCGTAGGACACGGTGGATTGGGCCCGGTTTGCCCGCTGATCGGACATTGCCAGCGGCCACGGTCATGTCTGCTGGTTCGTTCGCCAGTCCTCGCCGGCGGGGAGCCGGTCGCGTCGGGCGATCAGGTGGGGAAAATGATTCGCCTCCAGGGAGCGCACGACGTGGGCGGGGTCCGTTCCCTCCTCCACGTCCTGGATCGCCCGGTGGATCACATTTCGCATGACGGTGATCCCGCCGTCCGCTGGTCCCAGGTGTTCTTGTGTCCGGTCGTAGATGGGACCCTGGGCCTCGGCCAGGCCCGTGGCGAAGACAACAACGTTTTCCTCGGTGGCGTCTCGGCTTCGGATGGCGTGCAGGACTCGTTCTCGGTCCAGCAGGTAGCCGGGGACCGCCTCCACGCCATTCTGCCGGGCCTCGTCGTCCGTTATGGGGCCATCGCGGCGGAACACGACCACGTATCGCCAGTGGTGCGTGTCGTCGATCGGTACGTGCCAGTGGATGGCATGGCCATCGATGTCCAATCCGGGAACTGCGCAGAGGTTGGGCAGCATGAACCCGCGGATATCCACGATCGCGACCTGGCCCGTCGTGCGTACAGCGGACAGACGCACGCCGTAATCGGTCTCCTCGGGCTCGATCGTGAGATCATTCTCATCGAGCGGACAGTAGGCGGCGTCGCCGGCCTCGGCTCCGAGGGCGCGTCGCATGTACCAGACCTGCATAGGGTCGATGCTCCCCTCATTGCCCTGGAGGTAGTTGAACTCCTGCACGTACTTGGCGGATCGCCGGTGCGTCTCGGGCGCCGTCAGCGCATCGTAATTGGGGAGGAATGGCGGATCCCCCGAACCCAGATACGCGAAGATGAGCCCGGCCTTTTCCTGGCAGATGTAGGCGCGATGCTGAATGGCTTCCTTCAACGTGCTGTCAGGCGGCTCGAGCGGCTGATCCAGGCACCGGCCCGCGCGGTCATAGAGCCATCCGTGGTACCAGCACCTGAGGCCCTCCTCCTCGCGGTAGCCGCGGCTCAGGTCGGCCGCACGGTGCGAGCACCACCTGCCGAGCAGTCCTAGCTGCCCCTGGCCGTCTCTGAAGAGCACCAGGTCCTCGCTCAACACCCGCACCGCGACGGGCGGACCGTCCGACGGCAGCTCCTCGGCGAGGGCGATCGGCTGCCAGTAGCGGCGCATCATCTCACCGCATCGCGTGCCGGGCCCCGTCTGTGTCAGAAGGTCGTTCTCCTCCCTGGTGAGCATTTCCTCGGTTCCTCCAAATCAGGCGCGCTCGCCTCGCCGGTGTGCCAGTCGTACCGATTGTAGCGCCCGGAACACTAATGCATCGTGTCCCCACCGCCAACCACGATCATCTGCCCCGTGACAAAGGCGCTCAGGTCCGAGAGCAGGTACAGAGCCGTCCCCACGAGGTCCTCCGGCCGTTCCACGCGCTGGAGCGCGCGGCCGCCGACGTTGGCCCTGCGCAGCCGGAGGATCTCCTCCGTGGGGTTGTCCTCACTGAGCGTCGAGCCCGGCGCGAGCGTGTTGACGCGCACGTTGTGCGGTCCCAGCTCGCGGGCGAGGACGCGGCTGAACCCGACGATCGCCGCCTTCGAGGCGACGTAGTGGATGCGGCCGGCGCTGCCGTTGAGCGCCGTCCCCGAAGCGATGTTCACAATGCTCCCCTGCTCCCGCTCCTCCATGGCAGGCGCGACGGCCCGGCAGCAGAACCACACACCCTTGACGTTGACATCCATGACGCGATCCCATTCCTCTTCGCCGATGTCCTGGAAGCCCACGCGCGAGATGGGGATGGTCGCGAAGATGGCGGCGTTGTTGATGAGCCCGTCGATCCGTCCGAAGTGGTCGGTCGCTCGCCTTGCCATCTCTTGGCAGCTCGAGAGGCTGGCCACATCCGCTCGCACAGCCAGGGCATGGCCGCCCACGTCACTGATCTCTTCGGCGACGGTATCGGCCGCGGCGCCGTCGACATCGG
>WHTR01000204.1:2258-2486 GCA_009377635.1 Chloroflexota bacterium | reverse complement strand
GCAAGGGTTCTGTGTCGGGTGCCTCGCCGATCGGGAACCAATCAGGTTCTGCTAGGGCGAGCTCCGTGAGCGCGATGCTCCCCTGCTCGGGAAGGAGCGGCCTCTTGAGCTCGGATTCTGTCCTTGCCCCCGGCCATGCCGACTCGACGGCCCGCTCCACGAGCCCTGGGGGAATCACGTTCGGAACCCAGAGCGAGATCGCCAACTCGTCTGAATCGGCCACGACTT
>WHTR01000204.1:0-2248 GCA_009377635.1 Chloroflexota bacterium | reverse complement strand
GAGAGAAGACGCCGCCACGCGGGTCTGAGGATGGCGTGTAACCCCATCCACAAGGTGAGCCCCCCACTTGCGGCCACGTCGGGTGGTGGCAAAATCCTGACCCGGCGTGCATCCTCCGTCAGCCTCTTTGCGCGCATCACGCGCATGACGACCAGCGCGACCGCGCACGCACACAAGACACCAGCCACCAAGAGAACCCATGGTCTGGCGGCAGCCAGGAAACCCCCTATCCCGTCCAACACGTCTCCGAGGAAATCGTCCGGATCGGTGACCAGGCGGAATAGCCAGTGCCTTTTCTCGGAATTAGTCCGCAAGGGAGTACCCGATGTGTAAATGGCCTTCATGGTCTTTGGTGAACGTGGTGACTGGTGTGGAAGGAAAATCCCACGGGCTGCCCAACTCATCGGGACGAAGCTGTGGAGGGAGTCGCAGCAGTGTGTGCGCCGCGGCTTTGGCTGCGGAGTTCGAGACCGACACCGCCAGACCGTCGATGATCGGAATATCGACAGCACGCCCGACCGCGTGGTTCGAGATGCGGGTCGTCTCCGCGACGTACACCGAGTGGCCGCTGACAAACGGCCCAACCGAGCCCAAGCGATGATCCATGGCGAGACGCAGCAGCGCAGCGACGACGCGGGCATCGACGATTCCCGCCTCGAGGTCCGCGCGCGCCTCGGGACGCAACTCAATGTTCGGGTTCGTGAGGACCGCCCGCGTCAGAGCTCGGGGATCAGCGGAGATCCAACCGTACCGAACGGCCCAGTCGATTACTTGATCGACGTAGATCTCGGAGTGGTTGTAGGAAAACAGTGCGACACGCGGCCTCCGCCGGATGCCATCGGCTGACAGCTTCGCCGCTGCGGCGAAGATCGCGTCGCGCGCGTCGTACACGTCGTACGGCGGCTGTCCCGACGACATCCTGTAGGCCGGCCAGGTGCCGGGCATGAACTGCATCGGGCCCATCGCCCCGGCACTGTTTGGGCGATAACAGTCGCCGCGGCCATGGTCGCATTCCACCTTGCCGACAGCGGCGAGAAGCTGCCACTCAAATCCGAAGCGAGCCGCAGCCTCCGCGTAGAGCTGTGCATACTCTTCGGGAATGTCCTGCAGGGCCGAGGGGTCGACGGAAAAGGACGACCCGCTTCCGCTGGCAGCTCCTCCCACCAGCACCGGTATCAGCATGAGCCCGACGATTGCGCCGGCGACTTTCTTCACGATGCGGTCTCCATCGCTTGCAGCTCAGCCGGATCGGAGGTCACGAGCTCGTGCTCTTCCGGTGACGCAACGACCTGAAGCGCGGCGCGCTCCGTTCCTGCGCAAAAGAGCCCCCGCCCCTGGTCGCAGGTCTGCAGGTATGAACGCTCCCCCTCGGAGAGCTGGAAGGCTTGGCCCAGCGCCGGGATCGCTTGGGATGACTGACGCAGGAGGACCTGGGTCGCCGAATTGGTGAGCACGGCCTGGCCCAGGTCCGAGGACAGTACGTCGCCCACGTCTTGCGTCACCGTTGTCAGCCCGCACCAATACTTGCGAGCCGATTTCGCAAGACGCGCGAGAAAGCGTGCCGCGGAGTCTTCACCGAGTAACAGCCAGGCCTCATCTACAACGACGACACGGGGCCTCCGAGGGCCCGAGCAAACCTGACGCCAGACAGCATCGAGAGCTGTCATGATCGCGGCCGCGCGGACCTCCGGAGGGTCATCGGGGACGTCGCGCAGCGACAAGACAACGAGGTGGCCTTCGGGCCTCACCGTCGTGGGACGGTCGAACAAGCCCTTGTGCGAGCCCGATACGAACGGGTCCAGACGGACCGCCAGCGACCTCTCCACGGGTTGCTCTCCGAGCAGGGAGACGACGTCGCCCAGCAACGGCGAGGGGCGGGCATGCGTGCGAGGGTCAGAGGTGATCCCCTTCGCTTCATATGCAGCGAGGATCGCTCGATCGAGCACGGCTCGTTCCTCGGGCATGGTGCCCTCGAGCAGCGTCGAGCACAGGGTGTGACAGAACAGCGCTCCCTCGGTGAGCGCGTCCTCCGTCTGCGTGCGGGGCAGATCGAGCGGGTTGATTGCCCCTTGACTGGCTCCGAGCTTGACGACCGTACCGCCGACCGCTTGCGCCAGACGCTCGTACTCGTTCTCCGGATCAACGACCATGACCTCGATGCCGTGGAACAGTGAGCGCAGCACCATGAGCGTGGCGAGATAGGACTTGCCGGCACCCGAGTGGGCGAGGATGACCTGGTTGTGGTTGT
>WHTR01000203.1 GCA_009377635.1 Chloroflexota bacterium | reverse complement strand
CCGTACTGGACTGACGAGTTCGTGGGCGCCGGCCCGTTCAAGCTCCGAGAGTACGCGCGCGGGAGCCACGCACTGTTCGAGGCTTTTCCGGACTATGTTCTCGGACCTCCGAGGGTCGACGAGATCGAGGTCCGCTTCATCCCCGACGCATCGACGCTGACCGCCAACCTTTTGGCGGGGTCCGTTGACATGACGCTGGGTCTGTCGGTTGCCCCCGACCAGGCGGCGCAAGTGCGCGACGAGTGGAGAGAGGGATCCGTCGTCACAAGTCCGTACCACGGGAGCACGGTGGCCACCTTCCCCCAGCAGGTCGACACGGCTCTGCCGCTAACGAGGAACCTCACATTCCGGCGAGCCATGCTGCATGCCATCGATCGACAGGAGATGGTCGACACCGTCATGTTCGGCCAGTCGTCGATCGCCCATACCATAGTGCCGCCCCTCATGCAGGGCTACGACGAGATCCAGGGGAGTATTGTCCGTTACGAATTTGACCCCCGAAAGGCCGCCCAGCTGCTGGAGGAGCTGGGCTACCGAAAGGGGCCCTCTGGCATCTACGAGGACGCCGCCGGCCAGAAGCTCGCCTTCGAGCACTGGGTGATCCAGGAAGAACAGGAACGGGTCCGAGCGATGTTCGCGGTGACCGACTACTGGACGCGAATTGGAATGGAGGTGACGCCGTTCGTCGTCCCGCCTCAGCAGGGAAGAGACCGGGAGTATGTCGCTCAGTTCCCCGCGTTCATGGTCCGGGGTGTGTCCGGCATGTACGCGAGTCTCCGGCAGTATTTCCACAGCGCCGAGGCCCCGCTGCCCGAGAACGGCTTCGGGGGGAACAACCGCGGCCGCTACATGAATCCAGAGCTGGATGGGCTGCTCGATCGATTCTTCCAGACGATTCCGCCCGGGGAGCGCGCGCAGGTCCTCGGACAGGTCGTCCATCACGAGACCGACCAGGCGGTTTGGATGGGCTTGTTCAACGCGGTCTACAGCACGATCATCAGCAACCGGGTGAAGGATGTGACGCCGGGGAGCAACCGGGCGAAAGCGTATAACGCTCATCTGTGGGACATGCAGTAAGGAGGGCATACGGGTATGGCTGAGCTGGTCGGCTGTGTCGCCATGTCTCACGCTCCGCAGGTCATGATCGACCCGGATAACTGGGACAAGATCAACGTCCCCCGCAACAATGGGCCGCTGGCGCCGGAGCTGCAGAACCTGAGGCTCGAGACCAAGTGGGAGCGGTGGAACCGCTGCATGGTCGCGGTGCAGGGGCTCCGGGAGACGCTGGACGCGGTGGCGCCGGACACGGTGATCGTCGTCGGGGACGACCAGATGGAGAACCTCCGGCCCGACGCCGGCATGCCCCCGTTCACGCTGTTCATCGGCGACGAGGCCGACGCGAGCTGGAGCCTGAAGTACCTGGGTCAGACGCAGGACGAGAACCGGCCGCGCTACAAGGTCGACGCGAAGCTGGGCGGCTGGATCATCGACGACCTGCAGCGCTCCGGCTTCGACCCCGCGTACGCACGCGAGACGCGATACGCGGCGGGGCTCGGGCACGCGTTCGCCCGCGTGCTCAAGCACCTCACGCCGTCGGCGCAGTACCCGATCCTTCCAATCATGGTGAACACCTACTACCCGCCCGGGCCGTCGGCCGCGCGCTGTGCCCAGTTCGGCCGCGCCCTTGCGCAGGCGATCGAGCGCTTTCCTGGGGGCAGGCGCGTGATGGTCGTCGGATCCGGCGGGCTCAGCCATACGGACATCGACGTGGATCTGGACACGGACTTCGTCCGGGCGCTGGAGCAGAACGATGTCGCGTTCATGGAAGAGATCCCCGAGGACAAGCTAGTCGGGGGTACTTCAGAGATCAAGTGCTGGATCGTGACCGCATCGGCGGCCGATCGGCCCGTCAGCCAGGTCACCTATGAGCCGATCCCGCGAGCCCCATGGGGCGCAGGCGTCGGCATGGGCTTCGCGGCCTGGAATGAGTAGCATGAAGCAGGAGGCGGATGATCGCCTGGGATCCCGCTCGCCTGCCGTCCGCCTATCCGAGCTCGCCCGCGTATTGCTCCTCGATCCGCCTGAGCTCCGAGTCCATCAACGGTCCTCTTCCGGAGGCCGGAATCGCGTCGTCGATCTGGGCCGCGCTGGAGAACCCCACGAGTACCGTGGAGACGTGCGTGTTCATCAGGGCGAACCGGATCGCCGCCTGGGCCATCGACTGTTCGCTCGGTCGTTGGAGGAATCGCAGCGAACGGGCACGGGCGGCCCCAGCCGTGTACGTTCGCTCGACGCCCGACCCAGTATTCAGCTCGTGAGGCTGCGGCGCGCCACTGAGCACGCCGCCTGCGAGCACCCGAATGACCACGACGCCTAGCCCCCGCTCACCCGCAAGGTCGATCGTCTGGCCGTAGTCGACACCGCCGAAGCCCGGGGGCGGCAGGCGGCCCTCGGTTGGCTCCAGGATGTTGTACGTGAGCTGGACGCACTGGAATCCCC
>WHTR01000202.1 GCA_009377635.1 Chloroflexota bacterium | reverse complement strand
CCGTACTGGACTGACGAGTTCGTGGGTGCCGGCCCGTTCAAGCTCCGAGAGTACGTGCGTGGAAGCCACGCACTGTTCGAGGCTTTTCCGGACTACATTCTCGGACCTGCGAAGGTCGACGAGGTCGAGGTCCGCTTCATCCCCGACTCATCGACGCTGACCGCCAACCTCCTGGCGGGCTCCGTGGACATGACCCTTGGCCTGTCGGTTGCTCCCGACCAGGCGACGCAGGTGCGCGACCAGTGGAGAGACGGATCCGTCGTCACAAGTCCGTACCACGGAAGCACCGTGGCCACCTTCCCCCAGCAGGTCGACACGGCTCTGCCCCCGACCAGGGACCTCACATTCCGGCGAGCGATGCTGTATGCCATCGATCGACAGGAGATGGTGGACACCATCATGTTCGGCCAGTCGTCAATCGCCCACACCATGGTGCCACCCATCATGCAGGGCTATGACGAGATCCAGGGGAACATCGTGCGCTACGAGTACGACCCGCGGCGGACCGCACAGCTGCTGGAGGAGCTGGGCTACCGGAAGGGGTCCTCGGGTATCTACGAGGACGCTACAGGCCAGAAGCTCGCCTTCGAGCACTGGGTGATCCAGGAAGAACAGGAACGGGTCCGAGCGATGTTCGCGGTGACCGACTACTGGACGCGGATTGGTATGGAGGTGACGCCGTTCGTCGTCCCGCCTCAGCAGGGAAGAGACCGGGAGTATGTCGCTCAGTTCCCCGCCTTCATGGTCCGGGGTGTGTCCGGCTCGTACGAGAGCCTCAGGCAGTATTTCCACAGCGCCGAGGCGCCGCTGCCCGAGAACGGCTTCAGAGGGAATAACCGCGGCCGCTACATGAATCCGGAACTCGATCGGCTGCTCGATCGATTCTTCCAAACGATTCCGCCCGGGGAGCGCGCGCAGGCTCTCGGACAGGTCGTCCATCAGGAGACCGACCAGGCGGTTTGGATGGGCTTGTTCAACGCAGTCTACAACACGATCATCAGCAAGCGGGTAAAGGATGTGACGCCGGGCAGCAACCGGGCGAAGGCGTATAACGCTCACCTGTGGGACATGCAGTAAGGAGGGTACACGGGTATGGCTGAGATCGTCGGCAGTCTCGCGATGTCCCATGCACCACAGGTCATGATCGACCCGGATAACTGGGACAAGATCAACATCCCCCGGAACAATGGGCCGCTGGCACCGGAGCTGCAGAACGTGAGTCTCGAGACTAAGTGGGAGCGGTGGAACCGCTGCATGGCCGCGGTGCAGGGGCTCCGAGACACGCTGAATGCAGTGGCGCCGGACACGGTGATCGTCGTCGGGGACGACCAGATGGAGAACATCCGACCCGACGCCGGCATGCCTCCGTTCACGCTGTACATCGGCGACGAGGCAGACGCAAGCTGGAGCCTGAAGTACCTGGGTCAGACGCAGGACCAGAACCGGCCGCGGTACACGGTCGACGCCGAGCTGGGCGGCTGGATCATCGACGACCTGCAGCGCTCCGGCTTCGACCCCGCGTACGCACGCGAGACGCGATACGCGGCGGGGCTCGGGCACGCGTTCGCCCGCGTGCTCAAGCACCTCACGCCGTCGGCGCAGTACCCGATCCTTCCAATCATGGTGAACACCTACTACCCGCCCGGGCCGTCGGCCGCGCGCTGCGCCCAGTTCGGCCGCGCCCTTGCGAAAGCGATCCAGGGCTTCCCTGAGGGCCGCCGGGTCATGATCGTTGGGTCTGGGGGCCTCAGCCATACGGACATCGACGTGGAGCTGGACACGGACTTCGTCCGGGCGCTGCAGACGAACGACCTCGCGTTCATGGAAGCAATCCCCGAGGACAAGCTTGTCGGGGGTACCTCAGAGATCAAGTGCTGGATCGTGACCGCATCGGCAGCCGGTCGGCCGGTCGCCCAGGTCACCTATGAGGCGATCCCCCGAGCCCCATGGGGCGCAGGCGTCGGCATGGGCTTCGCCGCCTGGAGCCAATAGAAGCGAGCTGAGAGGCGGATGATCGCCTGGCATCCCGCTCGCCTGCCGTCCGCCTATCCGAGCTCGCCCGCGTACAGCTCCTCGATCCGCCTGAGCTCCGAGTCCGTCAACGGTCCTCTTCCAGAGGCCGGAATCGCGTCGTCGATCTGGGCCACGCTGGAGAGGCCCACGAGTACCGTGGAGACGTGCGCGTTCATGAGGGCGAACCGGATCGCAGCCTGGGCCATCGTCTGTTCACGTGGTCGTTCGAGGAATCGCAGCGAACGGGCACGGGCTGCACCGGCCGTGTAGGTTCGCTCGACGCCCGACCCAGTATTCAGCTCGTGAGGCTGCGGCTCGCCACTCAGCACGCCGCCGGCTAGCACCCGAATGACCACGACGCCTAGTCCCCGCTCGCCCGCAAGATCGATCGTCTGACCGTAGTCGACACCGCCGAAGCCCGGGGGCGACGGACGGCCCTCGGTTGGCTCCAGGATGTTGTACGTGAGCTGGACGCACTGGAATCCCC
>WHTR01000201.1 GCA_009377635.1 Chloroflexota bacterium | reverse complement strand
CCGCAGCGGTCTCGAACGAGCCCCGCACCGACTCGGCGGCAGCCAGCTTGCGTAGCCCAAGCGAGTGCAGCCCGCCCGGTAGGTTCAACCACTCATCTGCCGGGTACAGATTCGGCACCCCGGGCGCCCGGTAGGCCATCCGGGCCACCGTGACCTGCCCGAACACCGTCACCAAACCCCGCCGATGATCCGGCTCGACCCGGGTGTGCGCCACCTGGTCGGCACCGACTACCTGCGGCGCACGCCGCTCCCGCACCGCCCGCAGATCAAGATGGTCCTGAAGCAGCTGCCGTAGCAGCTCCCGGCCCTCACCGGCCAGATGCTCCTCCAACTGCGCATGGGTCTGCTCGCCGGCTTCGGCCGCCGCCAACCCGGCCACGATCTGCTCGAACCGGACCCGCGACCGCTCAAACCCCTCCACCGCCTCCTGCGCGTAGCCTGACACCAAGGCTCCTTCTTGTTCAGTTGTGGATCTTCGACAAACCCAACAACCTACGAGAAGGAGCCCGCCACCCTCACAGCGGCTCGACCATCCCCATCAGACCAGCACCAGCCCAGCCAACCCGCTCCTCCCTGCCAGGGAGCCGCACCCAACCGAGAATCCCGTTCCCCTTGAGGGCTCCAGGTCGTGCCGGTTCGGAAGGCCTCTCCAGCCCGGCTGGCCCCAGGACGTCATAGTCCAGACGATTGCCACGGAAATAGATCATGCCGTGATTGAGCTCGTTCCATCGAGAACGCTCCCCGCGGAAGATAGATCGTGCGGGCGCGACATGCTTCATCGTGATTGCAATTGAGCGTGCTCCGGGCTGTCCGCCAATCGCTGCGTGCAGTTATCCAGGAAGCGTCGCAGCTGCACTGCGCGCCGGCAACTCCGGTCGTGCGCACCGTGCAGCAATCGCGAAGGTGCGGCGGGTTGCCCGGCTTGGAAACCTTCGTGTGGTCGTCGATGCCCATCGGGCATGTAGGCAACCTGCCCACCGTTGCCATGATGCCCGTAACCGGCGCTACCACACGACGATGGCCGCAGTAGAGGGACGCCTGCTGAGGAGAAAACATGGAGATCACCCAAGCGCCGCCCAAGGACGAGCTCGTTCGTCGCGCCTCCGAGCTCGTCCCGCTGCTGCGGGAAAAGGCCCTCTGGATGGACGAGAGTCGGCGGATCCACGACGATGTCATCGACGCGCTCACCGATGCGGGAATCCTGAAGATGCGCGTCCCGGTCCGCTACGGCGGCTACGAGTCCGACATGGGCACGGTCGTGGACGTGCTGGCAGAGCTCGGGCGAGGCGACGGCTCGACCGCATGGACGGTCGCGGTATGGCACATCAGCACGTGGATGATGGGGCTCTTCCCCGATGAGGTGCAGGACGAGGTGTTCTCGACGCCGGATGTGCGCATCAGCGGGATTCTCAGTCCCGGCGCGATGGCGGTGCCTGCCGACGGCGGCTACATCGTAAACGGCAAATGGTCGTTCAACTCCGGAGCGGACCAGAGCACGTGGAACACGAACGCCGCGGTCACGCCGACCGAGGACGGCGGTTTTGCGCCGGTCATGATCGCCGTACCGATCGCGGACCTGCAGATCATCGACGACTGGCACACCTCGGGCATGCGCGGCTCCGGCAGCATCACCACGATCGCCAAGGATGTCTTCGTCCCGAAGGAGCGGGTGCTGCAGATGGGACCGGTGCTGCAGGGTCAGCACAAGTCCAAGCTGAACGCGAACGCGACGATCTACCAGGCACCGTTCATGCCCACCGCATGCTCGACAGTCAGCGCGCCAGCCTTGGGCCTGGCCCTGGCGGCGAAGGACGCCTTCCTCGAGCGGCTGCCCGGCCGGAAGATCACCTACACCAGCTACGAGAACCAGGCCGAGGCGCCGATCACCCATCTGGAGGTCGCCGAGGCGATCACGAAGATCGATGAGGTCGGCTTCCACGCCCACCGCGCGGCGAACATGATCGACACCAAGGGTCAGGCGGGCGAGTCGTGGACGCTCGAGGAACGGGCCCGCGTCCGGCTTGACCTGGGTGCCGCATGCCAGCGGGCCAAGGAGGCGATCGACATCCTGAATGGTGCGAGCGGTGGCTCCTCCATCTACCGCGACGTGCCGATCCAGCGCATCCTGCGGGACGTACAGGTGCTCAACCTGCACGCCATCCTGCACCCGAACACCAACCTCGAGCTATACGGCCGGATCGTCTGCGGGCTGGACTCCAATACCGCCTACGTCTGATCAGTGCGTTCGTCAGCCGCCAGAGGAGCGTGCCAGTGACTGCAACTGTGAACACCGCCGAACACGACTTCCCTGCTCCGCCCGAACCCGACCTCACGGCGGAGCAGCTGATCGCGAGAGCCGAGGCAATGGTACCGGAGCTTGTCGACCGCCAGGCCGAGGCGGAGGAACGCGGCTTCTACGCCGAGGACGTCCACGAACACTTCGCCCGGAACGGCTTCTACCGGATCCTGGTGCCCCGTCGTTACGGCGGGTACGAGTTCGGGGTGGAGACCCTCCTGCGTGTC
>WHTR01000200.1 GCA_009377635.1 Chloroflexota bacterium | reverse complement strand
TAGCTCGGACAGAAGAGTTTCTCGAAGCGGTGCGTTCCTCGCGAGGAGGTGAGAGAGCATGAAACTTGAAACAGACAACGAACATTTCGACCCGCGCATGCAACGGGCCATCGAGGAGATACGCGGGGTCATTGAACAGCACTACCCAGGTGCCCGGTTTGAGATTACACGCGGCCACGATGAGCCGGTGAACGTCCACCTGGTGACCACGGTCGATCTGGACGACCCTGATGAAGTCTCAGACCTGGTGGATGACCGCCTAGTCGAATTGCAGGTCGAGGAGCGGATTCCGCTCTACGTCATCCCGGTCCGCACCCCGGAACGGATCCTCGCTTCGCTGAAAGCGGAACGGCGCCCGGAGCGGACGGTCCGTCGAATCATTTCCGCGAAACTCGCCAGATGATCTACGACGGCTACTACGGGGATCTTGCGAGGTGCGGCGCCGCACGGCCGCTCGTAGCGCAGCGCGACACGGAAGCTCGCCGTCGACGGCGAGCCAATTCGATGAAGGATGTGGACGAGATCATGCGAGGATGCGAAGAAGGAGACGGTGGCGTTTCTCAGGTCCAGGCTATCTGCCCCACCACGCTAGCACTACTCCGTGAGATTGTGATGCAAATGGGCGCTGGCTTTGGGGGTGAAGTGGGGAGCGGCGCCGTAGGCTAGGGTATGACGAATCACACCTTCACGCCGACCCTCGCCCCGGATGTCCTCGACCGCCTGCATGCCTACGCCGCCCCGTTCGCTCGGCTGTTCCAGCGAAGGGAGCAGTTCCGCCAGGGCCAAATCTATCTCCATGGCCTGCTCTTGGATGGCGAGCGGAAGTCCATCGAACCCATGAGTCGCCGCGTACCGGATGGCGACGAGCAAGGGCTGCAGCAATTCATCAACCAGAGCCCGTGGGACGCGGGTCCGGTGCAGCGCGCCTACCGGGCCCGCATGGCTGCGGAGTTGGCCGAGCCGGGCGGCGTGATCGTGATCGACGACACGGGATTCGCCAAGCAAGGAAAGCACTCGGTGGGAGTGGCGCGGCAGTACTCCGGCACGCTGGGGAAGGTGGGCAACTGCCAGATCGCGGTGAGTCTGCACTACGCGACCCGGGCGGCGGACTATCCGTTGGCGCTGCGCCTGTATCTCCCAGAGGCATGGACCGAGGCGCCAGAGCGGCTGGCGGCGGCGCACGTCCCGGCGGCGGAGCGCACGTTTCAGACGAAATGGGAGATCGCGCTGGATCTGTTGGACACGGTGCGCGCGGAAGGGCTGCCCCACGCCGTCGTGGTGGCCGATGCCGGGTACGGAGTGGTCGGCGAGTTTCGCATCGGGTTGGAAGCGCGGGACGAGCGCTACATCGTGGGCATCAGTGGGGAAGAGTCCGTCTTCGCCACTCCACCGACTTGGGTTCCCAAACAGCCGACCGGTTCTCGTGGGCGGCCACCCCGGCGCGCGTACCTGGCCCCCGAGACTCCTCCGCCGAGCGCGGTCCACGCGCTGGCCACATCGCTTCCACGCACGACGGTGAGCTGGCGGGACGGCACGAAGGGTCTCCCACTGACCGCCGAGTTCGCCTGGGTACGAGTGAGCCCGGCTCATCGCTGGCTGAATGGCGTGCCGTCCGACGCCATCCCGACACCCGAGGAGGCGGAGCGCTGGCTGCTGGTGGAATGGCGGGCAGATGGGACCATCAAGTATGCCCTCTCGAACCTGCCCGCGGATACCTCGCTCACACACGCGGTCAGCTGGTGGAAGGAACGCTATCAAGTAGAGCAAGGGTACCGGCAACTCAAGCGGGAACTGGGCCTCGATCACTTTGAAGGACGCAGTTGGAACGGCTTTCATCATCACGTCACCATGACGTTCCTCGCCTACGGCTTCCTCGCCCTCGAACAGCACCGGGGCGCCCGCGTCGCGCACCTCGCTGGGGCGACACCGCAGCCCGAGAGCGTCCCGCGAACCCCCCTTTTTGGCGCCCCAGCCTTCCGTCGGTACGCCGTGCCTTACAGCGCCACCTCGATCCACCCTGCCGCCTCCAATGCCGGTCCTGCGGCTTCCACTCAAGACGTCACGATCTAACGGAGTAGTGCTAAGCCCCTGAAAGGGGAGGGGCCGGGGGAGAGCTTTACCGGACTTCCCAGTTCTGCACGTTCCAGAGCTGGGAGGCGGTCTCGCCTTTGCGCTCCACGGTGCCGCTCAAGCGGTTGGCGATCATGGTGGGAACCGCGTTGTAGAACATGCCCATCATGTTCAGGTTCTCGGTCATGTGGTTGATCACCTGACCGAGGGCGCGGGTGCGCTCCGCAGGTGGGATGGTGGAGAAGTAGCGATCGAACGCGGGGTTCACGTACCGGGAGTTGTTGTTGCCATTGAAGTTGTTCTCTGGAAGTGGCGTCTGCGAGCTGTGGTGACGGGCCAGACTGGAGAGCTCCGTGGGCTGATTGTAGAGCATCATCCCCGGGAAGGTCTGCACGTACTCCCGGTCGCGAGCGCGCTGCGCGGGGATCACCATCGGCTCTCCGGCGATGCCGAGCTGGGTCCAGAAGTCTGCGACGGCGAAGATCGTCTTCATGTTGAGG
>WHTR01000001.1 GCA_009377635.1 Chloroflexota bacterium | reverse complement strand
TCCTTCGTCGCTGCGCTCCTCAGGATGACGGGGCTTTGCGGCCGGGGTTCTAGGCTGTGTCCAGCAGGCGCTTGAGGATTTGGTTCACGACGGCCGGATTCGCCTTGCCGCGCGTCGCCTTCATGACCTGGCCGGTGAGGAACCCCAGCGCTGGTGCCTTCCCGGCCCGAACGTCTGCTGCAGCCTGCGGGTTCGCGGCGATCGCCTCGGCCACCATCCGCTCCAGCTCGGTGGCGTCGCTGATCTGGGCCAGGCCACGCTCCGCGACGATCGTCCTCGGCGAGCGGCCGCTCGTCGCGACGTCGTCGAACACCTGCTTCGCGATGGCTTGGCTGATCGTCCCGTCGTCGATGAGCACGAGCAGCTCGACGAGGTGCTCGGGAGTGAGGGGAAGCTCCTGGATGTCCGTGTCCCGCTCGCGGAGCACGCGGAACAGCTCGCCCTGGATCCAGTTCGCTGTGACCTTTGGCCTGGCGTAGAGGGCCACGGCCTGCTCGAAGAACGTCCCGACCCCGAGCGCCGAGGTGAGCTGGACGGCGTCGTAGTGGCTGAGTCCGAATTCACGCTGGTACCGCTCACGGCGCGCATCCGGCAGCTCAGCCATCTGTTGTCGCAGCCCGTCGATCCAGTCCGGCGAGAGGAAGACGGGTGGCAGGTCTGGCTCCGGGAAGTACCGATAGTCGTGGGCCTGCTCCTTCGTCCGCTGGGACACGGTGACGCCCCGGTCCTCGTCCCATCCGCGGGTCTCCTGGATTACCTGCTGCCCACCCTCGATGGCCCGGGTCTGTCGGTCGATCTCGTACTCCAAGGCGCGCTGCACGGAGCGTGCGGAGTTCAGGTTCTTGATCTCGACCTTGACGCCGAGAGGCTCCGACCCCGCAGGGCGAATGGAGATGTTGACGTCGCAGCGCAGAGCGCCCTCCTCCATGTTCCCGGTCGAGACGCCCAGCGTTTGCACGATGAGACGCAGCTTCTGGACGTAGGCGCGCGCCGCGGTCGGCGACCGGATGTCCGGCGCACTCACGATCTCTAACAGCGGCACTCCCGAACGGTTGGCATCCATGAGGGTGTGGGAGGCGCCGTTTTCGCGTTTGTGGATGAGCTTGGCGGTATCCTCTTCGAGGTGCGCTCGGATGATCCCGACCCGGTGGGGCCCCCCGTCGACGTCGATGGTGAGCCACCCGTTCACCGTGAATGGCAGATCGTACTGCGAGATCTGGTACCCCTTGAGCAGGTCGGGGTAGGGATAGTTCTTGCGGTCGAACTTGCTGGCGTCGGGAACCTCGCAGTTCAGGGCAAGCCCCGAAAGCAGTGTGAATTCGACTGCCCGCCGGTTGATGACCGGCAGCACACCGGGCATCCCCAGGCAAACGGGGCACACGTGCGTGTTCGGCTCAGCCCCGGCGTAGGCGGCGCTGCACGCGCAGAACATCTTGCTCTTGGTCTCGAGCTGGACGTGGGTTTCCAGACCGATGACCGGCTCGTAGACGGAGGTACTCATCTCATATCTCCGGGATCCGTGGCTGCCAGGCGCTCGCTCGCTCGTAGGCGGCCCCGACGCGCAAGACGGTCTCCTCGCCGAGGGCCGGACCTATGATCTGGAGGCCGACGGGCATCTCATCGGCGAGGCCGCAGGGGACATTCAGGCCCGGAAGTCCTGCGAGGCTCACGGGAAGGGTGCACACGTCCGAGAGATACATGGCCAGGGGGTCGGCCGTCTTGGCGCCGAGTGGGAAGGCAACTGTTGGAGAGGTCGGCGCGACGAGCACGTCGAAGCTTTCGAACGCGCGGTCGAAGTCGGCCTTGATGAGCGTCCGGATCTTCTGAGCTTTCACGTAGTACGCGTCGTAGTAGCCGGACGACAGTGCGTACGTACCCAGCATGATGCGTCGCTTGACCTCCGGTCCGAAGCCCTCGCCCCGTGTTCGCAGGTACGCGTCGAGCGTCGTGTTGGCGTTCGGGGCGCGATAGCCGTACTTCACCCCGTCGTAGCGCGCGAGGTTCGCGCTGGCCTCGGCAGGCGCGATGAGGTAGTACGCAGCGAGCGCGTAGGATGTGTGCGGCATGGAGACTGGTCTGACATCAGCTCCCAGCTCCGTCAGCGTGTCGAGGGCGCCGCGCACCGCGCGTTCGACGCCGGGCTCCATGCCCGCCACGAAGTACTCGTCGGGCACACCCACGTGCAGGCCGCGCAGCTCCCCGTCGGCGCTCGCTTGGTAGTCCGGCACGGGATCCGGCAGTGCGGTCGAGTCGCTGGGGTCGTGCCCGGCGATGACGCCGAGCACGAGCGCACAGTCGGCGACGGTGCGCGTGAAGGGTCCCGCCTGGTCGAGCGACGAGGCGAAGGCGATCATCCCGTAGCGCGACACCCGGCCGTAGGTGGGTTTGAATCCGACCACCCCGCACAGCGCCGCCGGCTGCCGGATGGAGCCGCCGGTGTCCGTCCCGAGGGATGCGGCGGCAAGCCCCGCCGCGACAGCGGCGGCCGACCCTCCGCTCGACCCGCCGGGCACACGCGCGAGGTCCCATGGGTTGCGGGTGGACTGAAACGCCGAGTTCTCGGTGGAGGAGCCCATGGCGAACTCGTCCATGTTCGTCTTGCCCAGCAGCACGGCGCCGGCCTCCGCGAGACGCGTGGCCACGGTTGCATCGTAGGGGGGCACGAAGCCCTTGAGGATCCGGGACCCGCACGTCGTCTCGATGCCATTCGTACAGAAGATGTCCTTGAGGGCGACGGGGACCCCCAGGAGCGGAGCGTCGTCTCCGCGGCGGCGCAGCTCGTCTGCTCGCCGGGCGTCGGACCGGGCGCGGGCAGCCGTCACGGTGAGGTAGGCGCCGAGGGTGTGGTCGAGCGATTCGATGCGGCGCAGGTATGCCTCCGTCAGCTCGACAGAAGAGACCTCGCGACTACGCAGTGCGTCGAGGGCGCGGAGAACGGTGAGCTCGTGGAGTTCCACGGGGCTATCCTTGGGGGCGGAGCGCGCGACGGGACGAGCGGTCGTGCTCACGGCGACTGGTACCCAGGTGTGGATGGGGCATCAGTCCAGAACCGGCGGGACGCGAAAGTGATTGTCCTCCCGGTCGGGGGCGTTCGCCAGGATCTGTTCGACCGGGAGCGAGGGCCGCGGCTCATCCGGTCGCATCACGTTGCGAAGTGGAATGACCTGGGCGGTGGGGGGAATCTCCGACGTGTCCACCTCATTGATGGTCCGCATGTAATCCAGGATCGTAGAGAGCTGCTCCTGCAACCGCGTCGTCTCTTCCTCGGTGAGCCCGAGCCGCGCCAGGAAGGCGACGTGCTCGACCTCTTCGCGGCTGATGGCCATCAGTCATCTCCAGTAGGGGCTACGAGCGATTATAGCCCACGCGTGCCGCGATCCGAATCGACGGGTGCGGCTATCATATCCATGGACGGGAGGCATACCACGACAGCGCCGTTCTTCTTCATCGTCAACCCGGCCGCGGGCGCGGGACGCGCCGGTCGGCTCTGGCCGTCCGTGCGGGATCGGGCCCGTCGCCTCGGGCTCGCGTACGAGTACGAGATCACGCAGGCGCCGCTGACAGCGACCAGCTTCGTCCGTCAGGCCATCCGCGCGGGGGCCGAAGTGGTGATCGCGGTCGGGGGCGACGGGACGATCAATGAAGCGCTCAATGGGTTCTTCCTGGATGGGGAGCGGCTGCGGCCGGGCGCGTCCCTTGCAATCGTACCGATTGGCAGCTCCTCGGACGCCGCCCGAAGCCTCGGGATTCCATCGGGGCCAGCCGCCCTGGACCTGCTCGTACACGGCCGCATCGCTCGCGTCGACGTGGGCTTCGCGACGTTCTCCGATGAGGCGGGCCGGCCCACAGCGCGATATTTCATCAACAACGCGGACGTGGGGATCGGCGGACGGATCGCGGCCGGCGGTCGGCGGCTGAAGCCGGGGGGCGGGCTGGCGGCGTTCTTTTTGGCGAGTGTCGCCGCCCTGCGCGACCCGCGCCCGTGGGAGGGGACGCTCACGGTTGACGGGGCCGACCCAGAGCCAGTCCGCGCCATCAGCGTCGTCGTCGCGCTCGGTCCGTACACCGGCGCGGGGATGCGAGTGGCGCCGGGTGCGAAAATGGACGACGGGCTGTTCGACGTCGTCACGTTGCCCGATCTCCCGCGTCTTGAGCTCCTGTGGAATCTGCCGCGCGTGTATGCGGGAACGCTCCTCTCGCACGGCAAGGTGCGCCACAGTCGCGCGCAGGTCGTGCGCGCTGACACGGACGGGGGCGCGCTCATCGAGCTGGACGGCGAGGTCGTGGGCGCGGGCGGGGCGGAGTTCCGTATCCTTCCCGGAGCGATCCAGCTCTCCGTCGGCACACCATAGTGTTTCGCATGCGCGCCTTCTGAAATACGAGGGGGTGCCGACGCGTTGCTAGTTCCGTGGAGGTGGCTATGAACCTTGAGGACGTCGTCCGTCTGACGACTCTGGCGCACTGCGCCGGCTGAGCGTCGAAGATCGGCGCTGCCGATCTCGCCCAGGTGCTGGGCGGACTACCCGTTCCCATTGATCCGAATGTCCTGGTGGGCTTCGCGACGGCCGACGACGCTGCCGTCTATCGTCTGACGGACGATATCGCGCTGGCGCTGACCATTGATGTGTTCACGCCCGTCGTCGACGACCCCTACGACTTCGGGGCCATCGCCGCTGCGAATTCGCTGTCGGACATCTACGCGATGGGCGCTACCCCAATCGCCATGCTGAGCTTCGTCGGCTTCCCGCGTGGCAAGCTGCCGTGGGACGTCCTTCAGCGCATCCTTCTCGGTGGCGCGGAGAAGGCGCGCGAGGCCGGAGTCGACGTGGTGGGCGGTCACACGGTCGACGACCCGGAGCCCAAGTGCGGCTACGCGGTTGTTGGCACGGTCCATCCGGGCCGAGTGATCCCCAACGCGGGCGGACGGCCGGGCGACGTGCTTGTGCTCACCAAGCCGCTCGGGTCCGGCGTGCTGAGCACAGCCATCAAGCGCGACCTGGTAGATGTGGCCGACATCCGGCGGGTCGTCGACGTGATGGCGGGCCTCAATAAGGGGGCGGCACAGGCGATGGCTGAAGTCGGCGTTCATGCGTGCACCGATATAACGGGCTTCGGACTCCTCGGCCACCTGCACGAGTTGGCGGTCGCGAGCGGCGTCGGCGCGACCGTCCGAGCCGAAGCGGTTCCAATCCTCCCGAGGGTCCTCGAACTCATCGGTGACGGGGTGGTCCCGGGCGGAACGTGGACCAACGTCGAGTCGACCGAGCCGTTTGTCAGGTGGGCGAACGGTGTCGACGAGCGGGTCCGGGTTGCGCTGGCCGACGCGCAGACCTCCGGCGGCTTGGTCGTCGCGGTTCCGCCAGAGCGGACCGACGCGCTGGTGTCGGCGCTGCATCGGGCGAAGACGCACACGGCGGCGGTCATCGGTGAGCTGACTGAGGGCGCCTCGGGCCAGATCCAGGTCCATCCCTGATTGCCGCTGGGGGCGTCGGACCGGCCGAGCGTGCTCCGGGGAGTGGGGCCCTTTCGTATAATCTGGGGCGGGCCGGTCCCCGGCAGGTCAGCGCCAGATCTGGTGCGGCTGGGGGATCGACCGCGAGGTTGAATCGATCCCCGATAGCTCAACGGTAGAGCGGGCGGCTGTTAACCGCTAGGTTGTAGGTTCGAATCCTGCTCGGGGAGCCACTCGGCCTATTCCCGAACTCGGCGCGGGACAGTCGTCGAAGCCGGTGAGCTGAGAGTTTGTGAATCTATCGAATCTGACTTATCATAGCTTGTCGTTAGTATCAACTCGGCTGCGTGAGAGTTGTCACGAAATGGATTTGTTCACAGACTCTGAGGGGTAGCGATCCCACCAGCTGCGTGTGAGCCGGCCTGGCGTCGGCAAGGCTCGCGTTGGGGAACAATGACGGTTGACGTGGCTGGCATTTACGCTTTCATCCGAGACCACATCTACGTCGTGCAGGCGTCCGTCTCTCCATCCCAGATGGCCCAGGCCGCCGTAGTCGGGATCGTGGTCACGGAAAACCTTGAGATCTTCTTCGACACGCTATCTACTTCCCGCAAATACGGGAACCTCCGCCAGGATCCGCGGATCGCATTCGTGATGTGGCAGGGGGAGCAGGCCGTACAGTACGAGGGCGTCGTCGACGAACCAACGGGCGGTAGCCTCTCTCGCCTGAAGGCGCTCTACTTCGCTCGCTTCCCCGACGGCCGCGACCGGGAGCGGCTCCCCGAGATCGCATATCTCCGGGCTCGTCCGACCTGGATCCGCCATTCGGACTTCTCCACAGACCCGCCCATCATCACCGAGCTAGCCGGAGCCGATCTGCCGTAGCCTGATTGATGCTGTGCAGTACGTGTTCTTGCTCCTCCGGCGGAAATCTGATGAGCTGGCGAAGAGTGTGCTCGGCGATGCCCCGGCCAGGGAGGGGATCACCGAGCGCGGAGATAATTTCCAACACAGCCGGCGCGAAATCAAGGAGGTTGAGAACCTGGGTAACACGAGCCCGAGAAACGCCGAATTTGCGAGCGAGGTCCGCGCGAGATGCAAACGTCCCGTCGGCAAGCAATGCCTCCCATTCCCGGGCCAGCGCAATGGGATTGCGGCGGGGGTGTGTTGCTCCACGACCCAGCCGCATTGCGACTACGGAAGGAAACGGCGCACGCAAAACTTCTGGCCGTCGATCGGAGACGGATGTTATCCTACGCTCCGTGCCAGAGACCCACTTCGATGAATGGATTGCGCAACACTACCATCTCTTGTGGCCGGAGCTGTTTGATCCAGCGTTCGTCGAACCAACGCTGGACTTCCTCGCCGATCTGGCGGGAAGCGGCGCCGCCCTGGAGTTCGGCATCGGTACGGGCCGGATTGCGATACCTCTAAGCCAACGAGGGGTATCCATCCACGGCATCGAGCTGTCTCATCCGATGATCGCGCAGCTTCAAGCGCAGCAAGGCGCCGCGAACGTCGGAGTGACCCTCGGCGACTTCGCCACTACCAGCGTGGATGTCGACATACTTGCGGCAGATTTCCTCCTGCCGTTTCAGCGAGCTATAGTCGCTCGCCGCTTGCTCATCGGTTGAGACCCTGGTGTAGATCGCGCATCTCATGGGTTGCCTCGCATACTGGCAGATCTCGTATTATATGTCATTGAAATATCAAGTATCTTTTGATGGATGAATGACATGGCTGCCGCTCACCCAGTGGCCCGCCACGGGCTTTCTCCGCCGGACCAAGCGGCGCTCTTCGAGGTGGCCTCGGACCAAGCGGGGTACTTCACCGCGCCGCAGGCGCGGGCGTGCGGGTTTAGCTGGGCGCTGCTCTGGTACCACGTGAAAGCAGGACGCTTTGTCCGAGTCCGTCAGGGTCTTTACCGTTTCCGCGACTTTCCCTCGTCGCCGCGCGAGCACGTGCTGGCAGTGTGGCTGGCAGTCGGCAAGGACACGGCGGTCGTGTCGCATGAGAGCGCCCTCGACCTTCTGGGTCTGAGCGACGTTATCCCGAGCGCTGTGCACCTCACTGTTCCCCGCGCGAAACGTGGGATCCCGTCGGTGCCCGGGGTGACGATCCACACCACCACCAAGCCGCTGGAGTCCGCTGATCGAGTGGTGCGCGATGGCATGGTGGTGACCTCCGCCACTCGGAGCATTCTCGATGCCGCGGAGGCAGGTACCGCCCCGGAGCAGATTGAAATGGCGGTCGCCCAGGCAGTCGAGCGTGGCCAGGTCATGCCCGAGCAGCTACGCGCCCGCGCTGACCAACGCGGCCGACGGGTGGCGGCTCTAATCGACGGGGCTCTACAGATGGCCGTCGGGTGAAATATGCGACAGCCACTGCCTTCCGGACCGCGCTCGAGCGACGTCTCCTGACAACTGCGCGGGACGCCGGGGTTCCGCTGGTTCGGCTGCGCAAGCTGGTGGTCTTCGATCGTCTCATGGCCCGTCTGCTCGTCGTAGGTAGCGGCAGATGGACACTGAAGGGAGCGGTCGCCCTCCACCTTCGGCTTGGAATGCAGTTCCGCACGACCATGGACATGGATCTCGCGCGACACGACACCGAGGCGGCGGTCAGAGCTGATTTTCTCGCTGCAGAGTCGCTCGAGATCGACGACTACTTCACCTTCACAACACGGCAAGTCAGGCCACCTGGTCCGTCCGACCAGGCCGGGGTCGTGCGTTACCACGTGACAGCCCAGCTGGCTGGGGCTGTTCGAGGACGTCACCGTGGATATCAGTCTCGTCGACCCTGTCATCGCCGAGCCCGATCTGTTGCGAGGCCCGAGCCTTCTCGACTTTGCAGACATCGCTCCGATTCAGGTTCCGACGCTACCGCTCGCGCTGCATATCGCGGATAAGGTGCACGCGTATACGAGGCAACATAACGGTCGGCCAAGCTCACGTGTGAAGGACCTGGTGGATCTCGCCCTGATCTCCAAGCATCTGGCCGTAAGGGCGGGAGACCTGCGCCATGCGCTGGAAACTATCTTCGCCGGGTACGATACCCACTCGCTGCCGACGGCACTTCCGCCGCCTCCTGCGCTCTGGGAGACGGCCTATCGAGCCCTCGTCGCTGAGGTCGGCTTGGAGCCAGAGGTTTCCGCCGGGTACGCGGACGCGTGTACGTTCCTCGATCCTGTGCTGGCCCACGCCGTCTCCGATGAGCGGATCTGGGACCCCCACAAGCAAACCTGGGTTACGGAACACCCCTGAGCCACCCCCTGCACCGGACCGAGTGGTCCCGACAAGTCGCAGGACATTCATCCCGTTTTCCTATGGCGGCGCACCGGCGTCTCGCCCCTTGCGGCGTCTTGGCGCAGGCGCCTTGCTCTTGCCTGGGATTCCGCAGCTGCGGAGCCGTCGAAGCACGCAAGGGGGGCGATCTGAGCACGGAGAGGGCCCGTCAGATGGTCTCCGAGCGCTGCTGGCATAGATAGCCGTACAAGCGCGTGTGGTATTGATATGCTAGATAGCTTCAGGTACAATGCGGGCATGTACCTGCGGACCACCCGGCGACGCAACCGCGACGGCTCCGAAGCCCGCTATCTCTCGCTCGCCCATAACGTGTGGGACCCCAAGGCCGGCCGTTCGACGGTCAAGATCCTGTACAACTTCGGGCGCGAGGACGCGCTCGATCGGGCCGCGATCCGCCGCCTGATCGGCTCGCTCTCCCGGGCGCTCGAACCCGGCGAGGCGCTAGCTCTCCAGGCCCCCGGGCTGCGGTTCTGCGAGTCCCGCCCCTACGGCGGTTCCTACCTCCTCGATCAGCTGTGGCGCCGGCTCGGGGTGCGCGAGATCCTGGAGCGCCTCCTGCGCGGCCGACGGCTGGAGGCGGCCGCCGAGCGGGTCCTCTTCGCGCTGGTGGCCAACCGGGCCCTCGAACCGCTCTCCAAGCTCTCCTGTGCGGCCTGGGTCAGCGAGCACGTCGCGATCCCGGGCCTCGACACGCTCGATGACGACCGCTGCTACCGGGCCATGGACTGGCTGCTCGCGGTCGAGCCCGAGCTCGCCGAGCAGGTGTACTGGTCGGTGGCGAACCTGCTCAACCTGGAGATCGACCTGCTCTTCTTCGACACCACGAGCACGTACTTCGAGACCGAGGAGCCAGATCCGCCAGATGGTGGGCGCCCACCATCGAGCCCCGGTGCGCCGAAGGGCTTCCGGACGTACGGTCATTCCAAGGACCATCGGCCGGACCTGCCCCAGGTCGTGATCGGCCTCGCCGTGACGCGCGAGGGGATCCCGATCCGGGTGTGGACCTTCCCCGGCAACGCCTCCGATCAGGAGCTCATCCGCCATGTCAAGGATGATCTGCGAGCCTGGAAGCTCGGGCGGGTCGTGTGGGTCGCCGACCGGGGCTTCAGCTCGGCAGAGAACCGGCGCTCCCTCCAGCGGGCCGGTGGCCACTACATCATTGGCGAGAAGCTGCGCTCCGAGCAGGCCGAAGCCCAGGCGGCCCTCGCACTCCCGGGCCGCTACCACACCGTGGCCGGCAACCTCGAGGTCAAGGAGGTCGTCCTCGACGAGGGCACGATGCGCGACCGGTTCGTGGTCTGCCGCAACCCCGTTGAGGCCAGTCGCGACGCCGCCGTTCGGGACCGGCTCCTCGAACAACTCGAGGTCGCGACCTGTGGCTCCGACGAGCGCTCGCCGGAGGCGCGCGCGGAGCTCGCCTGCCGCCTCCGTGAGAAGCCCGTCTACCGGCGCTTCCTGCGGGTCACCCGAGCGGGACTCCTGCGCATCGACCGGGGCGCGGTCGTCGCCGAGGCCCGCCTCGACGGCAAGTTCCTCCTGCGAACGTCCGACCCGACGCTCTCCGCCGAGGACGTGGCGCTCGGCTACAAGCAGCTCCTCGAGGTCGAGCGCGCCTGGCGCGACATGAAGACGACGCTCGATCTGCGCCCGGTCTATCATCGCAAGGAGGCGCGCATCCGGGCGCACGTCCTCCTGTGCTGGCTCGCCCTGCTCCTCATCCGGATCGCCGAGAACGCGACCGGCGAGACCTGGCGGACGCTGCGCTGGGAACTCGAAAAGCTCCACCTCGGGCGCTTCTTCGGGCCGGCCGGTGAAGTCTCGCAGCGCACCGAGACGACCAGCCGTCAGGCCGCCATCTTCAAGGCCCTCGGCGTCGCCGAACCACCCCGCTTCTTCGGCCTGGTGCCCGCCGAGGCTGCCGCCACCGCCTGATCCCCTTCACGCTCCGCCGATCCGGCCCATAGGTACACGCGTAGGTTCCAGCTGCGGAACCCTGGCTTTCCCGACCCCGAGTTCGCGGCGTTTCGTCAGATGGTCCTGTTCGCGGTCCGTAAGACCCACGGAACCCACGACGCGGCGGCGCAAGCACAGCTGGTGCATCGGCCAAGGTCACGACGGCGGCCCGTGCCCGAGGGCCAGCTCGCGCTCTTCGCAGCGTAGCCTTTAACGCAAGCCACAAGCCGAAAGACGGGCTCAGCGAGGAAACATCAATTCTTCGTATGAGCCCGTCTTTTTCTATGTCCTGCGATCGGCGATGTGGGTCAGGCCGTTAGCTAACCGACATGATCATGCCGCTCGCGGGTGCCGGCCGCCGCTCGGCTCCCAGCACACCGGGTGATAGCCACACGCGCAGCACTTGTGAGCGACCCAATCGGGCCCTGGCTCCTCACCCGCCGCAAGAATCCCTCGCATCTGTCCCATGGCTGACAGCACGCGCCGCTCGAGGTCGGTGGAAAATGGGACCCGCTCTTGCTTGCCTCCAGCCAGGACGACGATGCCAAAGGGCGGACGCCTGCCGTACACGTCCTGGCTCAGCATGCAGAGCGCTCCGACCTGGAGGACGTGCGAGTCGTGGAGTCGCTGTGCAGTCGGCTTCTGCTCGACTGGCAGATAGGCCCGGCCCTCGCGCATCAGCTGGTCGCAGCGACCGACGAGTCCGAGCCGCTCGGAATAGAGATTGGGAGCCGGGAGACGAGAGTCGTCAGCTGAGACAATCGAGCCTCCTGTGACACCGAGACGCGCTCTGAGCCTGCGACTCCAGCGAGCGAGCAACAAGTACCCGCCAATCGAGGCAAGCAGGATCGCGAAAACGATGGCGGCGTTTATGCTCATGCGTTCACCGCAAGAGCCACCAGGGCTATGAGTCCCAGCGCAATGACGACGAGCAGGATTGTCTGGACGACCGCCGCAACTCGAACGAGATCCGTCTGCGAGCCAATTTTCCGATGCAGATCCGATCCAATGCGGCGACGTTCTTCCGCGGCACGCGTCGCTGGCGCCCTCATCCGTTGGAGGTACCAGGCTTGGGGGCAGAACGCGAACGTGCCGATTTCGGACGCAGCGAGAACGGGCAATTGGGTGCTCTGTAGCGACTGCCGGCTGCCTCGTCGAATGATCATCGGCCTTCGCCCTTTCGCCGTGGCTTGAGAAGATCCTCGATCTCCGCACGCCGGAAGTACGACCGCCTGTCCCCAGGCCGTTGGTACGGTCGAACACCATGCCGAGCGGCGTGCCGATAGATGGTGGCCCGATGAACACGAAACTCAGCTTCGATCTGATCGAGGCTGAGGAATTCGTCGGCGTCCCGCTTGCCCGCCACCATGCTCCACCGCTTCCCAAGACAAAGTGTCGCAAATCAGAGCAATGAGTCGCAACTGCGGCAGACGATCGCGGCCCGGCGCCCTGCTGAGGAAGTGCTGTGAACGTGAATGACGCGGCGTTGCCCAGAAGTTGCGGCTTTGCATGCACTCGGATAGAACAATTGTCCATCGGTCCCAAGCTTGGAGGCGTTTTTGGGAGAGCGGCAGCATACGGTCCCAAGGGCACCGATCAAGCATTCAGGCACAAGACCGAGATCTCGCTGCGCACCCTGGCGGCGAAATTCGATAAAGGAACTCCGCTACCGGTCGTGAGCGGCCCCGATGAGCTCCCGTGCGGCGGCGAGTGCATGACATGAGTGCCCATCCAATTGCTCCCTAAAACAACCGGCGGTACAGAGGTCCGGCCAGCTCGATGACTTCCTGGCACAGCTCCAGCATGCGCTTCGTCGTCGCGACGAGCTCGTCTGCACTGTCGCCAGCTCGGGCCAGGATCTGCGGCACTCGCTCACCATAGCGGTCGGGACGGAACCGCATCTGGTCGAGTGCCGTCACCGCACCCTTGTCGCTGACGAAGTATGTCTCGTTGAGGGCGAAGAGGACCTGGGTCAACGATGCCGCCGTGCGGGTGAGGAACCCGACGGTCGTGTAGATGTCGCCGCGGGCCGCCACCTTGGGGGCGTATTCGGCCGTGAAGACGGCCGCCCACAGGTGGCCCTGCACGATCGTCCGCTTCAGCGCCTCCGGGTACACCCGCACGCTGGCCTTGAGATCGCTCAGGATATCGTTCGGGTCATGGAGCGGCTGACACGTGTGCAGCTCACCGAGATAGATGTAGCTGAAGAAGCCGTATGGCGGTTGCTGCCAGAAGTCATTGACGGTTCGTCCCGCCCGGGAGTCGGCAATCACCCGGTTCACCTGATCCAGGCTTCGATAGATGAGATCGACGCGCTGCCCCTCGATGGTGAGCCACGCCCCGCCGTTCACCCAGGCGCCCCACTCGTAGAGCTCGGTGACGACTGGGTCCGGCAGGTCATGGAGATCGGCCGCCAGACTTCGGATCGCCGGCAGGTCCGGGGGAGCGGTATCCCAATAGTAAAGTCCCAGGTCGATGTCGGAGTCAGATCCCGCGGTCCCCCTGGCGAAGGAGCCGCCGAGCGCAATCGCCGCGATCCCACGGGTGCCGGAGAGTCCATCGACACAGCGCTGGACGATCTCGGCCTGCCGATGGTGCATCAGCGGTCACGCCACCTCGGAAGTCACCCGGAACTCTCTCGCGACCCGGACGAATTAAGGGCCAGCCAGCGGCTCATTGTCGCACCTCTCTGGCCGCTAATGCCGACGATGGCGGAAACCGCGAGCGTCCCCGTACGCGCCGGTCGTCCACAGGACCCTCGCTGGAAGCCAGCCCTCCAAGATCCCGGAGCCGCAGCGTGCAGCAGGGCCGACCCGATGTTCCGATTCCCACTGTCCGCAGCCACTCAGAGACCGCTGATCTCCCCGAAAGCCTTCCCGAGATCGTTCTCGATCTGGCCGAAGCCAGCGGGGCCAGCCACACGTCCATCCTACTTCGGCGAACCGGCCTCACGCTCTTCTCTGTCGGCATCGCCGAGCGCGGCCACGTTGATCTGCCGAAGATTGTAGTCGGCGATTTGCTGGCTTGGGACTCGCCCGTGACAACCTTGCTTCCAAGCAGGTTGTCGTGGCGCCGAGTCTCATCACCCGCTCCACTCGACGAGTAGCGGTCGTTACACCGCACCGTGCCAGCCGGCGAGAAGCTCACCGGCGCACTCAGCTATGACCTGCCGGCCGGGAAGACCTACCGGCTCTACTACCAGCCGACGATGCTCCGTGGCCATCAGGCGACAATCGACCTCGGCGAGCTCTAGGACAGATATCGGGCGCTCAGCTCGCCCTCATTGCGGGCGCGCATTGACAGGAGAGATTCATCCTGCCGATCGTCGCGGTGTTTGGCGCTCTGCTGGGTGGGAAGCAGGAATGAACGGACGATGGTAATGAGATCATTTGAGGAAGTCGCATACCAGCCGGCCCCGGCGCGCCAGCCCGTCGCAGCCCGCCGATTCAATTCGGCGCCTTCATAGAGGGCGTGAACGGTTACAATACCATTTCAGGTCGACAGCGATGTCTGCGCTGATGCAGCGCTCAGACACTGAGCGCGCGGGGGTCGGGAGGAGCAAGGGTGACGCTGAGCGCGGAGCTGAACGAGAAGCTGAGCCGGGTGGGGCCTGGCACTTCCTGCGGGGATTTGATGCGCCGCTACTGGCACCCCATCGCCGCGAATGCCGAGCTGACCCAGCAGTCCACAAAAAGAGTGCGCATCCTAGGTGAGGACCTGGTGCTCTACGAGGACCGGTCCGGGCGCCTCGGCCTGCTAGAGGAGCCGTGCGCCCACCGACGGGTCTCCCTCTTCTACGGCATTCCCGAGCAGGCTGGGCTCCGCTGTCCCTATCACGGATGGATGTACGACGCCACCGGACAGTGCGTCGAGCAGCCCGCGGAACCGCCAGCCAGCAACTTCAAGGACAAGGTCAAGATCCTGGCCTATCCCGTCCAGGAGATGGGCGGTCTCATCTGGGCGTACCTGGGGCCGGCACCAGCCCCACTCCTGCCTCGCTATGACGAGTTCGTCTGGGAGGACGCGGTTCGCTCGATTGCCGCCGCCGTCCTCCCCATCAACTGGCTCCAGGCCATGGAGAACTCGCTCGATGCCACTCACGTGGAATGGCTGCACGGTTACTACGGAGGATACGTCCAGGCGGTCGAGAATGGGCGGGAGTTCGACGGCACCTCCTCGGCTTCTGGGCGGCGTCACCACGTCAGGATCGGCTTCGACGTCTGGGAGCGCGGTATTCTCAAGCGACGCATTGAGGAGGGCGGGAGTGAGGCCGACGATGACTGGCGGGTCGGGCACACGGTCGTCTTCCCCTACATGCTCGGCAATCCCACGTTGCAAATCCGGGTCCCGATTGACGACACCCACACCTGGCATATCTGGTACACAGCGACTCGTCCGGGCGTGCCTGTGCCTCCCCAGGACCCGGTGCCGTTCATTGAGATGCCTTGGCGCCACGAAAACGGCGAGGTTATCACCAACTTCGTGGACGGACAGGACATCATGGCTTGGGTCACCCAGGGCGAGATCGCTAGGCGGGATCTGGAACGGCTTGGCCAGTCGGACGTGGGGATCATCCTGTTCCGCCAGGTGCTGCAGGAGCAGATCGAAAGGGTCGAGCGGGGCGACGATCCCATGAACGTGCTCCGAGATCCTGCCAAGAACGCAGTCATCGAGCTGCCCCGAGAGCGCGTGCACCACGGCAACCGACGTCAACTCGAGCGGGCGTATGGACGCCATGATAGCGACGACGGCTCGAATGGCCGCGACGCCGCCCGGGCCGGCGGCCGGCTGATGCCGTCCGAGAGTCGCGAGCTCCTCCGTCGGCTGCGCCAGGAGGCGGCCAGTCGGGGCATCGGGCCGATCGACTCTCCGGACTTCGAGATTGTCCCCATTCGGGCCGTCACCGCCGATCTCGCGTAGTACCATTGGACCGACTGCCGATGAGGAGGAAGCCTGTGGCCAGGATCGTGCTGGGAATCGGGACCTCCCACAGCCCAACGCCCCGACACCGAAGCGCTGCTACCAGCTCGGGCAGGCGATTCGGCGCGTCGTGGACGCCTGGGACTCAGACCTGCGAGTGGCAGTCCTGGCCTCCGGCGGACTGAGCCACACGCTGATCGACGAGGAGATCGACAGGATCACGATCGATGCGATGACCGAGAAGGACCCGGAGCCCCTGTGGGCGCTGCCAGTGGACAAGGTGGTCAACGGCACGTCGGAGATTCGCAACTGGATCGTCGAGGCGGGCGCCATGGAGACCGTGCAGATGACCCTGGTCGATTACGTGCCCACGTATCGTTCCCTGGGCGGGACCGGCTGCGGGATGGCCTTCGCCTACTGGAAGTAGGCTGCCACCCAGATGCCTCCGAGGCAACCCCTCAGGTGCACGGTCAAGGACCACGACTCCATAGGTTCCGGCGAGGAAGAAGAGGCAGAGCGCTCATGCCCCTGTACTGGGAAGTGCCGCCCATCCTGATGCTCAAGGGCATCACTGGCCCCAAGGTGGCGCGCAACGCCGCCACCTACAACATCATCGAGTGGGATCGAGCATAGCGTGTCCCGGCCATGACAGCTTCCGCAAGGAGCCAGGGGCAACCCCTCAGGATCGGCGTCATCGGGCTCGGGCGAGCCGGGGGCTCGATGCTGCCGGGGATCGCCGGCCACCCCCGAGTCAGGATCACCGCGGGCGCCGACTTGCGGCGCGAGGCCCTCGAAAAGTTCGCGGTCGAGTTCGAGGCCGAGGTCTATCCCGATGCCGAGGGAGTGTGCGGGAGCCCGAACGTCGATGCGGTCTTCATCGCCACGCCCCACCAGATGCACGCCCAGCACGCGATCATGGCGGCCGAGTGTGGCAAGCACATCATCGTCGAGAAGCCGATGGCACTCACTCTTGAAGTCTGTGACGCCATGATCCAGGCGGCGGATCGGGCCGGCGTTCGCCTGCTGACTGACCGCGGCTCTTCCGGCTTCAATGCGCCGGTGCCGCTGCAGAACCGGGAGGGAAAGGTCATCGACGAGCTACTGGGGGCGATCGACCAGGACCGGCCGGTCATCCGGGATGGCCGCTGGGGAAAGGCCACCCTCGAGGTGTGCCTGGCGATCCTGCAGTCTTCCCATGAGCACCGCGAGGTCTCCCTTTCGCACCAGACCCCGGTGCCAGAGGCAGCTATAGATTAAAGGGAGAACCACCAGATGCTTTCGAGGGAAAACAACGAGCTGCTCACCCGCGTGGGGCCGGGAACCGCGATGGGCGACCTACTCCGCCAGTACTGGATCCCGGCCTTGATCTCGTCCGAGGTCGAACCCGATGGGGCGCCCGTCCGCGTGCGACTGCTCGGCGAGGATCTGATCGCGTTCCGTGACACCGGCGGACGCGTCGGCATGCTGGGCGACCATTGCTCGCATCGCGGCGCCTCTCTGTTCTTCGGGCGCAACGAGGAGGAGGGGCTCCGCTGCGTGTACCACGGCTGGAAATACGACGTACACGGCCGCTGCGTCGACATGCCGAACGAGCCCCCCGAGAGCAGCTTCAGGGACAAGATTCGGCACACGGCCTACCCATGCCGCGAGCGAGGCGGGATTATCTGGACCTACATGGGGCGCCGACAAGTCGGGGCGGCCCCGGGGAAAACCCAGACTGATGCCGATCTCGGCGACGACTCGCCCGGCAATTCTCTGCCGCCACTCCCTGAGCTCGAGTTCACACTGGTCCCCGAGGACCAGATTCTGATCCAGAAACGAGTCCAGTTCTGCAATTGGGTCCAGGCCCTGGAAGGCGATATCGACCAGAGCCACGTTGGGTTCCTGCACAGCCGCGTGCCGGACCACGCCCCGCCTGCCGTTGGGGAGGCAGCTGCCTACCGTTCACTGGAGGCCTACTTCAAGCGCATCGACCGCAGGCCCCGGTACGCCCTCGTCGATACCCCATACGGGGTCAGGGGTTGCGCCACGCGCAGCGATGGAAGCGAACGTAACTACTATCGGGTCAGCCACTTCCTGATGCCCTTTCACACCATCACGCCCCCGGGCGCCGAGCCTGATCCCTCCCGCTCGATCCGCGCCTGGGTGCCGATGGACGACGACGCCGTGATGGTGTTCGGGATCTCCTATCATCCCAGCCGTCCTTTTGACGACCGAGCGCGGGAACGCCTCAAGGCCGGGGCTGGAGCCAACTGGGTGGGGGAGGACCATCTGCTTCCAGCCACCACGGCAGCCAGCGGTCGCTGGTTACCTCAGGCTCGGCGGGGGAACGACTACTTGATCGATCGCGACCTCCAGCGCAGCGGCCCGTACTCCGGCATTCCGGAGTTCTGGGCACAGGACGCGGCCATGCAGGAGTCGATGGGCTCGATCTACGACCGCAGTCGGGAGCACCTCGGCACTGCGGACCTGTTTGTGGTCCGGATGCGGCAGCGGCTCCTCGATGCGGCGAGAGCGTTGCGCGACCAGGGCGCCATTCCCCCAGGCGTCGACGAGCCGGCCGCTTACCGGGTCCGGGGAGTCCAGGTCGTGTCTCCAAACGAGGTGCCCTGGGCCGAGGCCACCCGCGCGCTATGCGGGGCAGTGCCGGGCACTAACCCGGGTGGAGCCGAGCTGGGACTGCTCACCGCCAGCTCCGGTGCGCCGGGTTCGCGCCTTCCTCAATAACTGCCCGCACCGGAGGAACCGATGGAGGAGAGTGGCGGGGCGGAGATGACCGTCTACTTGGACCTCCTCGTCGATCGGAGCCGACGCAGCCGCTCAGAATGCCAAAGCCAGAGCGAAGGCGTACTAAGCAGAGTGGCCGGGGGTGAAACTCCCCCTGTCCACTCGGCATATTGAAACAGACGGCCAGCCACCGGTCGCCCGGGCAGCCTCCCACCGCCTCAGCGCGTCGCCGGGCGGACGCCGGTGACGGCGAAGCGCTCCACTCCCAGGAGGTGGCCGCCAGTTGACGCGGCGATGGTCAGCACAGGATCGGTCGCCCCGAGAAAAGAGACCGTCGTTGACCACGGCTCCCGCTGGCCACCGCCGGGCACGCAGCACGACTCACCGAGCGGGGTCTCCGACGACGGCTGGCGCACCTCGATGCGGATGCTCTCGTCGACGCCGGTGATGTGGCCACCCACCGTAGCGGGAGACGAGACAGTCCCGCCGTAGGGCGGCTCCTCTAGTTCAAGATAGGTGTCGTCGGTGCCCACGATCTCCCAGGGCGCGTCCTCCTCCGATCCGAAGCGTACGAGGTGAATCATCGCCGCGACGCCTGTTTGCCCGCCCTCGGTCGGGTAGCCGACGGCCACGCGCGCCTCGTCGCCGACGATCGAGCTGGAGATCACGCGGTCGATGTCCGTGAACCCGAGGAACCCGACCGTGAAGGACAGTGCGGTCTGCTCGGCGTCCAGGTGCCATGGCTGGTGCCCGCCGGAGCGGTAGCTGCGCTGCCACTCGGCTGCCTGGTCCACAGTTCGAAATGGCCATAGGGCCTGGTAGCGGAAGGGCCGGGTCTCCGGCTCCGAGGGGCCGACCGATGCAGTGGGCGCCGGCGCGGGCGGGAGGGTCGAAGTTGCGTCGGGCGCAGCAGCCGGCGTCCCCGCCGTTCCGGGCGTGGGAGTGAGCACGCTCGTGCCGGCCGGGATCTGCGTGGGAGCGCTGGTCGGCAACGCTGGGACTGGGGGCTCCCCCCCGCAGGCAGCGGCGCCGAGCGCGAGGAGAAGGAGGATGATTCCGCCCGCCGCCCGCTTCACCATGCTCACGCTCTTTCGGACCGGATGCACAGAGCCCTCGTCGCATTATAGTGCGCTACGCTACTGCGCAAACGACCTCACTTTCCGCCCGCGCGGTCGTTACTGCATTAGAGTGCCATTGGGCCACGATGGGGAACGGACCGTGACGCACGATCTGCGACTACCAGCACGTGAGCGACCGGTGGGAGCATTTCACCAGTAGCGGCGTTGCTAAGCGATCAACTACGGGATGCGATGACGCGTAGCAATTCACCTGGAAGGGGATCACCCGGTACTCGAACCCTCGCCGATCGTAGTCTAGGTAGAGGGGCGTGTTCATGTGCGCGTGGGCGAGCCCCTTGTGGTGGCTCGCCTGACCTGCGGGCCCGAGGCAGATCAATCCGCAATGGCCAGGAGTGGACCTCCGAGCGGGCCGAGGCCGGTCCCTGGTAAAACGGTGCTGATTCGAGAAAAATCTGGGGGCGAGAGCTGGCAGCTCTGGCTTCCGGGCGTCCCCTCAAGGAGTGCATGCCCAGGAGCGAGCAGCCGTCAGCTAGCAAGGAGGGTGGTCATGGCAGAGGTCCGAGTCGTGGTCCAGTTCACCGCCGACAGCGTCGCCAGGGCCGACGAGTCCGTGTCCCGATTGGCCGAGCGGTCGCAGTCGGTCCAGAACGAGCCCGGGTGTCTCCAATTTGAAGTGTTCCGGAGCGTGCGCCAGACGGAGCGGTGGGCACTGATCGAGCTGTGGGAGAGCCAGGAAGTTCTCGATGAGCGCAATCGGGCCCGGGGAGGCCCGCCTCCAACCCAGGAGGGAGTCTCCAGGACCATCGAGTACTATGCTCGCGAGGGCTGAGCGCTGATGGCTGAAAGCTCGAGTATCAGAGCCGGCATCGTAGGCCTGGGCATGGCTGGCGGGGGGATCGTTCGTTCTCTGGCCCGCATCCCGGGCGTGGACCTGGTGGCGGCCGCCGATCCTCGCGAACAGGCCCTAGAACCCCGGCCGCAAAGCCCCGTCATCCTGAGGAGCGCAGCGACGAAGGATCTCTCGTGACCGCCAATTTACGCTTAAGGGGAGATCCTTCGCTTCGCTCAGGATGACAGAAGGCGTTTTCGGCCGCACCTCTAGCGGCGTTTCGCGACCAGTTCGAGGGCCGTACGTACACCAGCCTGGGTGGTCTGCTGTCGGATCCGGAAGTCGAAGCCGTATGGGTGTCCACCCCCAGCCATCTGCACTGCGAGCACGTGGCCCAGATCGCAGGCGCCAGTAGGCACGCCGTGGTCGAAAAGCCGATGGCGACTTCGCTCGATGAGTGCCAGCGAATGATCGAGGCCTGTGCGAAGAACAACGTGGTGCTCACCGCCGGAGGCGCCCGCAGCTTCGACCCTGCCTTCGTGGCGATGCGGAGCGTCATAGACTCCGGTCGCCTGGGGCGACTCGGGGGATTGGCCGCGTGGGCATACACGGGTTGGATCCTGCGTCCCCGCGAGCCCCATGAGGTGGATGTCTCACAAGGCGGAGGCACGGTGTTCAACCAGGCGCCTCACCCAGTCGACGTCCTGCGGCTGCTCGGCGGTGGGCTGGTGCGCAGTGTGCGGGGCGCCACAGTAGAGTTCCCGCTCGCGGGCCGCCCCTGTCCGGGCTACATCAACGCATGTCTGCAGTTCGAGGACGGCACTCCAGCCACGCTCATGTATGACGGATACGGCTACATGGCCGGGTGGGAGCTGGTGCCGTGGGGGGAAACCCCGGCTCGGCTGTCTGCCGCGGAGGGCCCGATGCAGTATCGGAAGGCGTTGCGGGCTGGAACCGCGGACGAGTACGGAGGCAAAGAACGGCTCAGGTTTGGCTCTGATCGGGGAGAGAGCCGCTTCCCGGACCGGGATGGGAACTGGACGCCAATGGACGCTGGAATAGTGGTAGCCGCTTGCGAGCGGGGCAGGATCCGGCAGTCGGCCAGCGGCCTGTACGTCTACGATGACGACGGTCGCCATGATGAGCTGATTGCTGGCCTGGGCGACAACCGCAGCAACGAGGTCCCCGAGCTCCGCGCCGCCATGGACCGCAAGCCGTCGCTTCATGACGGTTGGTGGGGCATGGCGACAATGGAGGTGGTCCTCGCGATCATGCATTCCGCAGCCCAAGCTGCGGAGATACGGCTCAGCCACCAGGTGCCGGTGAAGCGTTAGCGGAGCGACAACCGTGCTGACGAACGAAGAGAACGAGTACCTGTGTCGTGTTGGAAGCGGTACGCCGTCCGTGCTCGGCATGATGGGGCTCGCGCTGGGAGACCGCGGAGGTGAAATCGGCTTCGTCGTAGCCCGAGCGGCGTGGGGCAAGGGCTACGCCACCGAGGCGTTGCGCGCGGTGCTCGACGCGGCACTGGCCACGCCGGAACTGCATCGGGTCTGAGGCTACTGTGATCTGGAGAACGTTGCGTCGGGGCGAGTGATGGTCAAGGCCGGGATGCACCGCGAGGGCGTCTTCCGTCGATATGCCCGGTTCAGCGGGTTCCCGGAACCACGTGATGCGGCCATCTACGCCAGGGTCCGGTAGGGCGTCACGGATGCCTGAATGCCATGGCGGTGTGACATCCCGACCGATGCTGGTCATTGTGTCGGGCGCCCCGGCAACGGGTAAGACGACGCTCGCCAGGGGCGTGGCGACAGCGCTGGGGCTCGTCCTCGAAAGCGCCAGCAAAGCTGGCGGGGTGTAGCGAGTGAAAGTCTCGCACAAGGAAGGAGTAGCGAACCACCTTGTTCTCCGAGTCATGCGCCGGCGGCGGTAACGACGCGGGTGAAACGTTGACAGGGGTACGTGCAGGCTGGGTATTGAGCTCCGAAAAGTCCCTCGAGTGGGGCGCCGACGCCGTCGGGTTAGGCGGAAGGCAACATCTGGCCCATCGGTATCGCGAGATGGGCTGGGGCCCTGCGGAGTCGAAGACCCCGAGCATGCACGGAAGCACCTTGCGCAGAAGCTGGGAGGTCCCCTGTCCACCCGTCGGGGATGGCTCGGCGGGTCGCATCGGGAAGTCGAGAGACGTACGCCGATGATGGACGGGCAGGGGAAGTCGGACTGGTTCATAGTGTGCGCCGGGCGGCGCATGTTCCTAGCTGGTGAAAGTCCAGCCGGACCGTTCTCCAAGCGGGGTCCGTAGCCAAAGGCGGGGGTAATGCCTCGCCGGGTGTGGCTGGTGTTGGAGGAGACGAGAGGGGGTGTGGCAGGGGATGGCCCACGGTGACGGGACATGGGCGCCGGTTCAGGAAACGACCGGGATGTGCGCGCGTCACCTACCGACCGTCATGTCGGCCGCCACTCGTCTCGCGGTCTTCGGCGTCAGGCACGCAGGACAGGGCGCCCACCGTGAGGTGGGGTCTGAAGGGTTTGCGGCGAACCACCGGGCCGGAGCCGAACAAGGCGAACCGGTCGGCCAAAGTCCAGGCGAGACCGAGCCGGCACTATGGCGGCGAAGGAAATACTTGGAGTGCCTGGGCGCATCAAGGTGTGTGCGGGCGGCACGGTGGGAAAGGAGCATACGTTACCCCGGGAGGTCTCGTACGGTCCCGCCTCGACGGGGGTGGGTACCTGGGCGTATAAGCCGGCAGGTGAAGTCGTCGGGGATGCCGTGCGAGAAGTCGGAGTGACCCGTGGTACTCATGAACCGGGGAAGAACACAAGCCCCGGGACCGTCTCCATCGTGAGGCGGCGGGCGGTGACCCAAAAGGCGCCGACCAGGGGGAAGGGGTCACGTCGGGAGATGGCGAGCCGAGCCGGGGATCGGGCGAGTAGGGATGCCAGCGGACTGATGGTTGCTGCGGCAATGACCGAGGCGCTGGCGCTGAGGAGACCCGAGAGCCGGCGATGGGGAGCCAGGTAGGTGCAGTCCGTGCAGGCACGCAAGGCGCACTCGCTGATCTACCAGGTCTATGACCCACGGAACCTGGCCGGGGCGTGGGAGCGCGTCAAGGCGAAGAGGGGCGCTGGCGGCGTTGACGGAATGACCGTCGCTCGGTTTGAGGAGGACCGGGACCACTACCTCGCTCTCCTGCATCAGAAGCTGAAAGATGGCAGCTATCGGCCGCGGCCCGTGCGGCGGGTGGAGATCGACAAGCCAGGCTCGAACACCAAGCGCCCGTTGGGAATCCCGACGGTGATGGATCGGGTATGTCAGCAGGCCCTGGTGCAGGTCCTGGAGCCGATCTTTGAGCCGACGTTTCGAGACGAGAGCTTCGGCTTTCGCCCGGGGCGGTCGACGCATATGGCCATGCGGCGCATCTGGCGGCAGCTGAAGGCAGGGAACTGCTGGGTGGTGGACGCGGACATCGCCGACTACTTCGGGACGCTCTCGCACTCCACCCTGGTCGACTTCGTGGCGGAGAGGGTGGCGGACAGCAAGGTGTTGAGGCTGCTATGGCAGTTTCTCCAGGCCGGCGTGCTCCGGGATGGACAGGTGGAGCCCACGATCGCTGGGGTTCCTCAAGGTGGGGTGGTCAGCCCGTTGCTCAGCAACGTCTATCTGCACGTCTTCGATGAGAAGATGGCAGAGGCTGGCTCTGCCCTCACCAGGTACGGCGATGATTGGGTGATCGTCTGCGCGTCCCGGCGGGAGGCGGAGCGGGCGCTGGCGAGCGCCCGAGCAGTGCTGGAGGGAGAACTCGGGCTTCGGGTTCACCCGGACAAGACGCGCATCGTCCATGTCGCTCAGGGCTTCGAGTTCTTGGGGTACAAGATCAAGCGGGGGACGGGGATGAAGTACAAGGCCGGAGTCCCGGACCTGTACGCGTATCCTCGGGACCGCTCGGTCGAGCGCTTCAAGAACAGGGTACGCCAGATTACCAATCGGCGGAACCCGAAGGCCCTCGAAGGGGTGTTGGACGAGCTCAACCCCGTCATCCGAGGGTGGGGCAACTACTACCGCCGTGCACATGTGCGGCGGTTGTTCCACCGGCTCAATGGCTGGATTGTGCGGCGTATCTGGAGCTGGCGCCACAAACGGTGGCGCAACGCGGGGTGGAAGCGACTACCCCGAGCGAAGCTCTATGGGGAATGCGGCCTGGTCAACCTCCTGCAGCTGATCCCCAGCATGGCGAGCTACTACCGCCAGAAGGGCTACTCCCGGTGAGAGCCGCTTGCGGGAAAACCGCACGGGCGGTTCGGAAGGGCGGGCGGAGGTAGCGGAGCGTGCTCCGCCGCCTCCCCCGACCCGACACCTGCGAAGCCGCCGAACAAGGCTTCGGCCGCGGAGGTGGTGGAGGAAAGGCGCCCGGCCAAGGGGAACACGACCAGCACAACACGTCCCGGACGCAGTGCCGGGCCAGGCGTGCCAAACGAGCTGGATCGTGTGCGTGAAGGAGCACGAAGGGACAAGGCATCCTCCCCTCGTGAGCGCTTCGACGCCCGTACCCGAGGCAGGAGCCCAGTGCGGTAATGCCGCGCGCTGGGATCTGTGCGGGGGGCAGCCCGCAAGGGCTGTCCCTACCGCGATCCTCAAGTCCTTAACTGAGCTCCCAGAGGTGGATGTTCCAGTGGGCGAGGGCTTCGGGCAGTTGCTGTTCCGGTCCCCTGAGGCCCGCGACGTAGCAGATGATGCCCTGGTCGCGGAAGGCTGGATAGGTCGGCGCCTCCTCGCTCAGCAGCTTGAGCATGTCCACCGCGTGTCGGGTGCGGGCCGTCGTATCGAGCGTGCTGTGGAATGCGACGAGCAGGCGGTCGTACTCGAGGCTTGCCCACCCGCCGCGGTTCTGGCCGCCCCAGCGCGTCGACGCGCTGCCAATCTGGTCCGTGGTGAACGTCTCAAGCGCGGAGATCGTGGCGGGACTGACTCCGTAGCCGAGCAGGCCGGGGAACGTTGACCGGAACTGGTTATCGCGCGCCTGCGCGCCCGGGATGATATACGGTTGGAAGTCGACGCCCGCCTGCCGCCACGTATCCGTCATGATCGCGAGCTGCCGCTCGAGCTGGGTACTGAACGTGACCCACAGACTCGGCTGAAATCGCTCGCCCGCCTCGCTCGCGAAAAAGCCTTCCCGGTCGCGATGGAAGCCGGCTTCGGTCAAGAGCTGGTCAAGGCGAAGTGGATCGTAGGGATACTTCGTGATGGCCCGGTCCACCTCGGGAAAGATCGACTGCCTGGGATCCACCCACGAGTGGACGATCGAACCCTTGCCTGAGAAGAGCGCCTCGTTCAGCGCATCGCGATCGATTCCGTGGGCAAGAGCCCTTCGGACGCGGACGTCCAGGAGGGCACGGGAGCCAACAAACTCCGGACGCTGCTGGACGGCGATAGTCTGCGTGGACGTCGACTGGTAGATCACCGAGCCACGCTTGCTGGTCGCCCAGTCCCGTTCGAGCAGCAAGCCTTGCTAGAACGGGAGCGTCTGGATCATCGTGAGGTCGACGTTGCCCGCCAGGATGTTCGTCAAGGTGACGTTGTTGTCGGTGAAGAAGCGGATGACGACCCGGTCAATCTTCGGACGTCCGAGCGGATGGCCGTCGAAAGCCGCGCCCTCCATCTGGATACCGGCATCCCAGCTCGCTAGGCGGAATGGGCCGTTACCGACGAACTCCGTGCTCCAGTAGCGGAGGGCGAGGAAGGGCTCTGGGTTGGCGGCGTCCTGCAGGTAGCTGGAGAACTGCGGTTCCAGCAGATGGCGGGGGAGCGGGCCGAACTCGGTGGACGAGAGCTGTGTCGCATCGGGATACGACCTGCTCCAGGTGATGATGAGCGTCGTGGGGTCCGGGGCGGAGACTTCGGACATCAGATGTTGCGGCTTCGCCGAGAAGACGGCGAGCGGCGAGGTATAGACGCGGTAGCCGAAGGCGAAATCCTCCGCGCTCAGCGGGGTCCCATCGTGCCATGTGAGGCCCGGGCGGAGCTTCCACGTCGTCTCCATGCGCCCGTCCGGAAAGACCCTCCAACTATCACTGTTGAGCTGGGGCAGAGCCTCGGCCATGTACGGGCGCACGACGCCCTGGGCGTCGACGAGCGAGAGGCCGGCATTGAAGATCCGCGTCGTCCGCTCAGGGTTAGTCGGGCCGAGCATCTTCGCCGCGAGCGTCTTCACCTCGGTGTTGACCGCCATGACTAGGGCACGAGAAGCACTCTGCTGCTGCACGGGTTCCGCGGCTTGCTCTCGCGGGCCGCTGGTCGGCGTACACGCGGCAAGCATGAGCACAAGCGTCGACAGCGCCCGGACCGGAAGGTGGAGATCCATCGATCCTAGTCCTCGATGCCGATGGCGCCGAACGTGACCCCGCGCTGCACGCGGTATTGCTCCCACGTCGTGCCGACTGGCACCTGCTCGCTGGTCACGCTGATCTCCAGCAGGCGGTCCTGGTCTTCAGGTCGACGGATGACGTGCGGCGGGTCGCGGTCCTCCTGCACGTCCTTGATTGCCCGCAGCATCATCCGGCGAGCGGCTGCGAGACCGGCATCGCTCGCCGCCAGGTGCTCTCTCGAGCGGTCCTGGATCTCGCCCGCGGTCTCGGTCGCAAAGGCGTCCTGCACGACGAAGATCGGGCCCATGCCGGCGTACGTGTCGTGCTTCTGCTCCTCGCGATCCTGTAGGTAGCGGTTCGCCTTATTGCGGGGCGAGCGGAAGGTCTCGTCGGTAACAGAGGCCCGCGCCTGCGCGTAGTTCGGGTCGAGCGGGCCGGAGCGCTTGAAGGCCATGGAGAACCGCCAGTGGTGCGTGTCGTCAATCGGCACGTGCCAGTTCATCAGGTAGCCGTCACCCGGCGGCGCGGGCCCGCCCGGCACGGCACACGTCAGCGGGATAACGAAGTTTGTCGTCCGCATGTAGGTGGCGGCGTGCGTGTCGTGGAGCGAGTAGATGCGAACGCCGAAGTGGGTCTCCTCGCACCTCGACGCTGAGGAGGGCAAGCTTTCATCGAAGGGTCGAGCCGGGCGGCCCTCGCCGTCCAGCTCCCTGGAGCGGCGGAACCGACTGCCGGGCAGATAACGGTGCAGAAACCGCACGTGAATCGAGTCGATGTTCCCCTCGTTGCCCTGGAGATAGCTGCACTCGTGGTACTGCTTGTGAACCCAGCGGTTGTCGTCCGGCACGCGGAACAGCTCGTAGTTCGGGAAGAGCGGTGGCTCGCCTGGGCCCATATAGGTAAAGATCACGCCTGCGACCTCGTGGCACCGGTAGGCGGGGTGACGAATACGGTCGTGAAACGTGCTGCCAGCCGGCTCGCCCGGCTGTTCGAGGCATCGGCCCTCGACGTCGTAGAGCCAGCCGTGATAAAGGCAGCGGATTCCACCATCCTCCAGCCGCCCATAGCTGAGGTCAGCCCCACGATGGCTGCAGTGCAGTCCGAGGAGGCCAAGTCGCCCCTCCTGGTCGCGGAACATGACGAGGCCCTCCCCCAGCAGGCGTAGGGGGACCGGCGGGCCGCCAGGCGGAAGCTCGACGGAGAGGGCGGCGGGCTGCCAGTAGCGCCGCAGCATCTCGCCGCCGGGCGTGCCGGGCCCCACTCGCGTCAGGAGCTCGTTTTCCTCTTTCTTGAGCATCCTCTGCCCCCGCTCGGTCATTTCGACTGTGAGAGCATACCTCTCGTCCGCGTAGCCCTATGCGGGCTTGAACTTCGGCAGTGTGACCTCGTCAGAGACGCAGTCGAAGCAGACCCGCAGCGGCATGCCGATCTCCACGCTCTCTGGCGGTACTTCGACTACGTTGCTCAGCATGTGCGGCCCTTCCTCGAGCTCGACGATCGCCACCACGTAGGGCACGTCTTCCTCGAAGGCCGCGTGAAACGCGCGGTGGACGACCACGAAGCTGTAGACGGTGGCGTTTCCGCTGGCTGGCACCCACTCAAGGCGAGAGGAAAGGCAGCCGGAGCAGATCGGACTCGGCGGATGACGGACGGCGCTGCAGTCGAGGCAGCGCTGGAGCAGGATCTCGCCGCGCGCGCACCCCTCCCAGAAGGGCTTCGTCTCGATGTCGGAGACTTGCGGCAGCGGCCTGCGCGGCGCAGCTTTCATCGGCCATCGGCTCCAAGAACCAGCGTGACGTGGATGCCGAGCTCGCCACATTGGCCACTGACGACGCCGACCCTGGCCCCGTCGACCTGACGCTCGCCCGCCTGGTGGCGCAACTGGGTTACAGCCTCGGTGATGTGGAGCATGCCGCCGATGTGCGCCTGGGACAGCAGGCCGCCGTGGGTGTTAACCGGTAGCTCGCCGCCCAGCTCAATGCGGCCGCTCTCGACGAAGGCGCCGCCCTCGCCCTTCCCACAAAAGCCGTAGTCCTCCAGCGTCATCACGACGACCGGCGTAAAGCAGTCGTATAGCTCCGCGAAATCGACGTCGGCGGCATCGACGCCTGCCATCCGGAAGGCGCGGCGAGCGGCGTCGGGCGCCGCCGTGGTCGTGATCGGGACGTTGTACGTCATCTCGCTGAAGCGACACGCGTTCCCCATCCCGAGCGCCTGCACGGGGGGTTGGGGGAGATCCTGCGCCCTCTCCGCGGTGGTAACGATGATGGCGCCCGCGCCATCGGACACCAGCGAGCAATCTAGAAGGCGGAACGGCTCGACGATGAATTTGGAGCTCTGATGGTCCTGGATGGTGATCGGCGTGCGCATCTGCGCGTTGGGGTTGAGACTTGCATGCCGGCGGCACGCCACCGCCACCGCGCCGAACTGCTCCGATTTCGTGCCGTACTCGTACATGTGTCGTTGCGCGGCGAGCGCGTACATGACCGGCGCGCCATCCGCGCCGAACGGCGAGCGAAAATCCTCGCCCTCGCTTGCGAGCCGGCCCCGCGATGGCTGGCCGCGATAGGCGGTCGCTGCGTCCCCGCCCACGCACAGCACGGTCGTGCAGATGCCTGCCTGGATGGCGGAGACAGCGCTCAGCACCATGGATGCCGACCCGGCGCCACTCAGGCTGATGTCCGTAGTGTAGGACGGCTCGATGCCCAGCCGCTCCGACATCAGCCCTGAGTAGTTCGACTGGGGATTGCGCATCGGCTGGCGGGCGACCAACCCGTCGATCCGGTGTTTGTCGAGGCCGGCGTCTTCGATCGCCTTCACCGCGGCTTCCAGCCGCAGCTGCAGGGCTGACCGTCCCGGCAGCTTGCCGACCTCGGTCTCGGCCGATCCGACTATAGCGCACTGCGTTCCAGCCCTCATCCTTTCGGCTCCGCGGCCCTGGTAGGCAACGTCACCGTGCAGCGGCCCGTCATGATCTGCTGCCCGTCCTGGTTCTCGCCCTGAAGCTCGCAGACGAGCCACGGGTCAGCGGGCGATTCGGACTTCTCGACAATTCGACCGGAGAAGCGCATCAGATCGCCCTCGTATGTCGGGCTGGTCTGGCGGACATTGACCTTCCTCAGCCAGCCCCGGGTGCCGATCCAGTCGGTTACAACGCGCAGCAGCAAGGCCTGGCGGTACGCGCCGCTTGCGATGAACGTGCGCAGCCCGCTGTGCTCGCGCACGTAGTCGCGGTCGAAGTGCAGCCGCGCCCAGTTCTCCTGGAAACCGGCCCAGCGAACGGTTTCCAGGATCGTGAGCGGACCAAACTCTCGAGTCGGGATCTGGTCACCGACCTGCACGTCCACGAACCACGGCTGTGCCGAGGTGGCGGCGGAAATCACGCCCATAGCACTCGGCTCTCGATGAGGGCCTGTCGCTCCTCCGTTGAGTAGCCAAGCTCGCTCAGGATCTCGGTCGTGTGCTGTCCCAACCTGGGCGCGAAGCCGGTCGGCGTGCCCCGCACGGTCGCCAGGGCGCCGATCGGGAACAACATTTTCCCGAGGCCGGCGTGGTCCACCTCGCGCAGGAATCCGCGATGGATAAGCTGTGGGTCGCGGGCGAGATCGAGAGGCGTCGCCACGGGCGACGCCGGAATGTGACGCCGCTGCGCCTCGCTCACGATGTCTTCCTTCAAGAACCCGCGCGACCAGCTTTCGAGCCGGTCCAGGATGAAGTCCTTCTTCTCCTGCCGCTCGGTCTCCTCGACCAGGCTCTCGTCTTCGAGCAGCACGGAGTCCTGCACCCAGCTCATGAAGCCGCGCCACCCCTCGGGATGGGAGGGGATGCTAAACATCGAGTAGCCGTCCTGGGTCGGAAAGGCCCCCGATACCGCCGTCACCGCGCCACGATAGCCGCGCCGCTCGGTGCTCCTTCCCGTCGATGCGTAGGTAACCATCGCCTGCTCGAACAGGGATTGCAGACACTCCGCCAGCGAGACGTGGACGGTGTCACCCTGGCCATTCTGCTCCGCGGCCAGAAGCGCCGTGGCGGTGGCGACGGCGACAAGTGCGCCGGTGGCCGCGTAGGCGACATGCCCGCCCATGAGGACCGGGCGTTGCCCGGGGTGGCCGGTAATCGACAGCAGTCCCGATCGGGCGTAGGCGCAGATCTCCGGCTCCTCGTCTTCCACGATGGTGACAACGAGGCGGGGATTCGCGGCGGCGAGATCCTGCTCACCGACCGGCGGTGGCGCCATCACGACGAGGGCATCCGCCGTGCGGCAGAGTTCGACGAGGATCTGCTTGCCGACGCTCGACTGGACGTTCAGCGCGAGGCTCTTCTTCCCCGCGTTCAGATACTGATGAAAGACGCCGTGGTTCAGGTCCTCGCGGTCGCCTAGGTACGGGCCGAGCCGCCGCACCTGGTCGCCAGCCGCCGACTCCACACGGATGACGTCGTGACCGACCTCGGCGAAAAGCCGCGTCGCGTATACAGCCGGATGCGCGGCGAGGTCAATGATCCGCGCCACGCGACCGCCCTTCTCCGTCTTTCGCCGACTTGTTCGCCGGCAGCTTCACGGTCGTCGCCCGCAGTCGCACGACGACGATGCCATCTTGCTTCCGGAACTCCGACTCCCGGGTGATGTAGATGCCAAGGCCAGCCCGCCCCTGGCGCGCGGTGATGTCGGCGAGCTGATGGCGGACCTCGAGCCGATCGTCCAGCGAGGCCGGAGCCAGCCATTCGATCTTGTTACCCGCGTTCCGCGTGTCCGTGTAGTTGGTCGGCAGGGGCATACCCTTCCACAAGTTGGCGTCGCCAGCGCCGGTTGCGCCCTCCGCCCGGCGGTACAGCTCGAAGACTAGCATCGGCGGCACGGGGCAGGCTGCGTAGCCCGCCTCCCTGGCGACCGATTCGTCCGTCCAGAGCGGGTTCGTGTCGCCAGTCGCGTCGAGGTAACGGCGCACGTCGGCGGGAGTGAGCGACTCGGGCAGCTGAATCGGGCCGACGCTGCTACCTACCCACGCCTGCAGCTCGGGTGTGATGATCGTGCTCGCTTCGGCCGTCACACCAGCGCCCCCTGCTCGCCGAGCGCTCGCGCCTCGTCCGGACTGAGCCCGAGCCACTCGCCGAGCGCCTGCTCGGTGTGCTCGCCGAGATTTGGCGCCGGGGCCAGGGGCGCGATGCCGTTGCGGGCGAACGAAAAGGGAACGCCGGTCGCCGCCGTCATGTGGCCCGGCGGATCCTCCATCGACCGGAATGCTGTCGGGCCCTCCTCTTCGAACACCTCTCGGATGCGCCGCATCCGAGAGACCGCGACCCCGACCGACGCCAGGCGACTCTCGACCTCTTCCTTCGAGCGCTGGCTCGTCCACTCCTCGATAATGGTGTCGATCTCGTCGTGGTGCCGCAGTCGCGCAACGAGGGTGTCGAATCGTGGATCGGAAAGCTTTGCGTCCACGACGCCGACCAGAGCGTGCCACGCGTCATCGTCCGGGATGGTGATGACGCACCATTCGTCCTTGCCCGCACACCGATAACAGCCCTGGGGCGCCGCGTGGCTGAAGCGATTGCCCATCCGGCGCGGTGCCCGCCCGCTGGCCGCGCTGGCGACCAGCAGGGGAGCGAGCGTCGACACGCTGCACTCGAACTGCGCCAGGTCCAGGTTGGCACCTTTGCCCGTTACGCGGCGCTCGGCCAGCGCCTGGAGGATGCCGAACGTGGCATGCAGGCCGCCGATGTAGTCGTTCCACGAGTTCGAAATCGACGTTGGGAGGTCTCCCTCGGCGCCGTTCACCATCATCAGGCCAGTGTACGCCTGCAAGTTCATGTTCATGCTGGTCCACTCGCGACGCGGCCCGCTATGGCCATAGCCGGCCATGCTGACGTAGATCATTCGGCGGTTCAAAGGCGCCAGGTGGTCGTAGCTCAGACCCAGGCGGCCCATCACGTCAGCGCTGAAGTTCTCGATCACCACGTCAGCGACGGTCGCCAGCCTGGTCGCGAGACCTTTCCCGCTCGGCGTCTTCAGATTGATCGCGATCGACCGCTTGTTGCGGTTCGTATTGAGGAAGGCAGGCGGCCGGTCCTGCCGGCCCTTCGCATTGGGATCGGGCCGGGTAGCGCTGGTTCGATCCGTCCTAGTCGCAGTCTCGACTTTGAGGACCTCGGCGCCGAAGTCCGCGAGCAGGCGCGTGCAGAACGGCCCGGCGAGGATCTGCGTGAAGTCCAACACGCGAACGCCGGTGAGCGGTGGGGTAGGGGATTGGGGTTGGGAGCTAGGTGTTGGGGCAGGTTCCGCGACGTCGGTTGTCACCACACGTCTCCTCTGTCGCAGACAGCTTTGTTGTAGACCCATCCGCTCAATACGGTTCCTCCACGGCATTCTTCCACTCGGGGCAGTAGATGCCTTGATGGCGCGCAAATCCCCAACCCCTACCCCCCATCCCCCCACGGAATCGTCTGCTGGGCGAGCGCCGCCGCCGGCATTGGAACGTCGAGATCGAACGCCATGGCGAGCACCGCCTTCAGCCCCCGATGGAAGGGGCGCCGCTCGACGCCCTCACCATGGCGTTCGCCGAGGCCCATCTGGTGGTCGATCACATAGCTCTGAGCCGTGCTCGCGGAGAGCACGCGACAGAAGGCGGCTCGGTCGATCTTCGCCCGCTCGGCGAAGCGAAAGCCCTCCATCGCCGCCATTACGTTGATACACGTCATGGCCTGCTGCGCGCCCTTCGTCATCGCGCCCGCGCCCAGCTCGCCCATGTGGAAGATCTCACGGCCGGACGCGGCGAGCACGGGTCGCGCTCGCTCGAACGCCGCCGCGTCGCCGCCGACCATGAACGTAAGGCTCTGGGTGCGTGCGCCCACCTGGGCGCCCGTAATCTGCGCGTCGAGCACAGCCACGTCGTTTGGCCTCGCCTGCTCCCCGACGCGCTGCGCGGTGCGCGGATGAATCGTGCTGTGGATCACGATGACCGTGCCTGCCTTGGCTCGCGCCAGGACGCCATCCTTCCCGAGCACGGAGGCTTCGACCGCGGCGTCGTCGGGAACGGCGAGCTGGACGATCTCCGCGTGCTGGCCGACCTCGCGCGCCGAGCCGGCCCGCGTCGCGCCGAGCGCTTCCATCTCGCGCACTGGCTCGTCGCGCAGGTCGTAGACCATCACGTCGAAGCCTGCGCGTACGTCGTTCTCGGCGATGGCTCGCCCCATGGTCCCGAGGCCGACGAACCCGACCTTCGTCGTCATCCGATTGGAACCCGAGCGCCTTGCGCCTCTGCGAGCCCGGCGGGCGTGTACCACTGCTTCAGCGGCTCTCCATTGGCCAGGGCGCGTAGCTCGCGCTCCCAGATCTTGCGTTTCAGGACGACGCCCATGTCCGCCGAGCCGAGGTGCTCGGGCGGCCGGCCTGCCGGTGCCCCCTGGCCAACCTGTGTGATGTAGTCCTCGATCCAGAACAGCTTGTAGATGCTCATGTCGGCGGGAAGATCCTCGAGCCGCATCCTTCCAGCCAGGATGGCATCACCCAGCGCGTTCAGCTCCGCCGGCTTGGCCTCGCCCGCAGCCTCGCGCCGCCTTCCATACTCCTCGGCCTCCTCCGGCTTCAGCGGGATGTAGTCGACGACGAAATTCACGCAGCGCTCATCGTCGATGGGAACCCGCCAGAAGAGTCGATCGGCCTCCAGGTTCCGCGAGTCGTCGAGCGTGCCCTCGATCCGGGGGCTCCGCACCTGGTTGATGTTGGGCATGTGAAAGTACGTGTACCGTTGGGGACGCCCAGGCACGGGCTCCCCGTAGGTTCGGACGCCGTACTCGGTCTCTTCGGCGAGCAGCCGTGTGCCGGCAGGCCGGACCGGGTCGCCCATCCGCTTCCAGGACTCTCGATGGGTAAATACCACGTGCCGCGGATCGTTGTCGATCCGGGTCATGTAATTGCACGGCCAGTACTCTGGCGGGCCTGCCTCGACGTAGCCTGGACGATCGAAGTCGGGGAAGCGGCGTAGCGGTGGGGCGGGCTCCGCTCCCAGGTAGGCGAAGATCAGTCCAAGGTACTCCTCCACCTGGTACGAGCGGATGCAGACACGCTCAGGAGCAGGGCGCTCCTCGAGGGGCTGCTCGACGCACTGGCCCTCCCCGTTGTATCTCCAGCCGTGGTAGCGGCAGCGGATGCTATCGCCTTCCACCCAGCCGATAGAGAGCTGAGTGCCGCGGTGCGCACAGCGCGAACCGACGAGCCGGGGAGTCCCTCTGTCGCCCCGGAACAGGGTGAAATCCTCGCTCATGATCCGGATGCCTAGGGCCTGCCCCCGCTGAAGGTCCTTTGCCCGATGGACGGGCTGCCAGAACTTGCGCATGTACTCCCCAGCCAGGGTACCGGGTCCGGTGTGATAGAGATCCGCCGCGTTACCGTACTCCATCGTTCCCCCGACCGCCGACTGCCGGTAGTGGACGTCGGACTGTAGGTATTTTACGCCAGCCCTCCGCAAACCTCAATGCGCGTCCGAACATCACCAGGGGCTTTTCATCAGGTGATCCCGCCGGAGAGCACCAGGCGGACGGCGTCACGGGGACAGCCGGCGTAGGTGCGTAGCGCGGCGGCGATGTTGTCATGGCCGGCGCGTCGCAGGAGCGTCAGCGCCAGGTTCCGACACGCCGCAAAGGCCTCGGGCGCTGCCCCGGTGCGCACCTGACAGCGATCCTCGTACATGGTGACATCGCGCACCCAGTGGATTTTGTTCTCGATCGGTCGCGGTAGGGACACCCCTTACGGGCTGCCCCCCGCACAGATCCCAGCGTGCACTGCTAGCGCACTGGGCTCCTGCCTTGGGTACGAGCGTCGAAGCGCGCACTCGGGATGGGATGCTTCACGCGGGCGGCCGGTAGCCATCGAGTGGCGAGACGGTCCATCCGGGTCCAGTTGATCCGCGAGCGCTGGCTGCGGCGCCGCAGCGCCTTGAACCAGTGCCGGGTTACCTGGGTGCGGAAGGCCGCCACGGCGTCTGTGTTGCCGGGCACGGCGTAGTAGGCGAGGTGCCCTCGCACCACGCTTGCCAGCCATTGCCCTTGCACCGGTATGGGCTGGTGCCGGCGCTGCTTCAGCGAGGTATTGACCTCGGCCAGCTTGGCTCGCATCCGTTTCGAGATGGTCTTGCGCTTGACCCAGAAGCGCCCGCTCTTCGGCTTCCCGCAGAGATGCGTGAAGCCGAGGAAGTCGAACGTCTCGGGCTTCCCGTCGCCTCGGGCCGCTCGGTTGCGGGCGGCGTTGCACCCGAACTCGATGAGCCTCGTCTTGTCGGGATGCAGCTCCAGGCCGAACTTCGCGAACCGTTCGCGTAGATCGGCGAGGAACTGCTGTGCGTCGGCCTGATGCTCGAAACCGGCAACGAAGTCATCCGCGAACTGCACGAAGACCACGTCTCCGTGCGCGTGCCGGCGTCTCCATTGCCGGACCCAGCGGTCCACGACGTAGTGAAGGTAGGCGTTTGCGAGCAACGGCGATGCCGATGCTCCCTGCGGTGCCCCCTCTACGCTCTCTGACCAGCTTCCGTCCTCTATGACCCCTGCGCTCAGCCACTTACGGATGAGACGCAGGATCCGTCGGTCCGCGATACGGTGCTCGAGGAATTTCCCCAACCAGGTGTGATCAAGCCTGGAAAAGAAGTCGCGGATATCCGCGTCGAGCACCCAGTTCACCTTCTTCGTTCAAGCCCACCCGTGAGCGCATCGAGCGCGTCGTGCGGTCTGCGCCCCGGTCGGAACCCGTAGGAGAAGCCGAGGAAGTCCACCTCGTAGTTGGCGTTGAGCACCTCGACGACGGCCCGCTGGACGATCTTGTCCTCCAGCGTGGCGATGCCGAGCGGCCGCTGCCGCCAGTCCGCCTTCGGGTTGTACGCCCGGCGTGATGGCTTTGCCCGGTAGGAGCCGCGATGGACCCGGGCGTGCAGGTCCCGGAGGTTGGCCTCCAGGTCCTCGCCGTAGGCTCGCCACGTCACTCCGTCCACCCCCGGGCGCGGCCTGAGGGCGAATCGCCAGGTAGGCCGCTCGGAGGCGGTCCACGTCGACGTGGTGCAGCAGCGCCGTGAACCGTGCTTCCTTGTCCCTTCGTGCTACTTCGCGCACACGATCCAGCCCGCGTGGCACGCCTGGCCCGGCGCTGCGTCCGGGACGTGTTGTGCTGGTCGTGTTTCCCTTGGCCGTGCCCCTTTCCTCCGCCGCCTCCGCAGCCGTGGCCTTGTTCGGCGACTTCGCAGGTACTACGGGCACGTCCGACTTCCCACGGTCGTGCATCTCAGGCTTGTGACCTTGGCCTTCCCTGAGCGGCCCGCCCTGTGATCAACGGGACGGGCGACCGTGGGACCTCCCGGTTCTCGCGCATGGAGATTCCGTACATGCCCAGGTTCTTCGACCGCGCGGGGTCCGTTGGCAGCTCGCGATAGCGCTGCCAACGATATGGCCTTCCGTCGTAGTTAACCGAGGCCCGGTCACAATTTTTCAAAACTGGCACTTTGGGAAGGTTTGAAGGTACCGTACGAAGCGTCCCCGCGTCTTCTGAGCGAGCTGTCAGGCGTCGCCCTGCCGATGATGATGCGAGCCATGACTTCCCGAAATCGCCAAAACAGGAATTATGACCAGGCCTCGTCTAGCTCGGGGTCGGGAGAACCTGCAGGTGGTCGCCGAGGCCACCGTCAGCTCGCTGCAAGTCGTCGGCCGCCGGGTCGAACGCGTCGTCTACGAACGCGGGGGACAGATGTACGAAGCCGTGGGCGACCAGGTGGTCTTGAGCGCCGGCGTCTATCACAGCCCGCAGATCCTCATGCTCTCCGGGGTTGGACCGATCATGGAGCTGAAGCGGCTCGGCATCCCGGTGGTCCACCCGCTCGAGGGCGTGGGCGAGAACTACCAGGACCACGCCTCGATCTCAATGACGTTCGAGGGGATGACCGAGTTCCGGCCGGAGTGGGTGGTCCCTCGCTTCCAACTCATGATCAAGAGCGACCCCAGCCTGCCCTGCGGGAACTCCCACATCTTCATGCGCCCGCCCACCGAGGTGGCCGGCCTCAAACGCATGATGCCGATCACGGCGCACCTGCTGGAGCAGCGGGCGAGGGGACGCGTTCGCCTGGCCAGCGCCGACCCGCGCGAGCTGCCGCACATCGAGGACGCCATGCTCGAGCACCCCGATGACATCGAGGCCATCACCTCGATCATGCAGTTCGTCGACGACCTGGTTCACCAGGCACCGCTCAAAGCCTTCTACGGGCCACTCATCCAGCCCGGCCCGAAGGATGACTGGGGAGCCTTCGCCCGCGATACCAAGAGCAGCTATCACCACGGGGCGGGGACGTGCCTCATGGGCCCACCCTCGGATCCCCTGGCGGTTGTTGACCACCGGCTCCGTATCCACGGACTCGACAACCTGCGCGTCGCTGACGCGGCCATCATGCCGACGGTGACCCACGCCAATACCAATCTGACCTGCATCATGATCGGGGAGCGGCTCGCTGACTTCATCAAGGAAGAAGCGTAGCTTGCCGGTCGGCCGCGAGCGCGTTTCTGCACCGTGCCCACGTCGCCACCGGGTATGGTCTCGGGGGAAACTGGGGCGTACGGATCAGCCTCCGGGTCATTGCCCCCCTCTCAGCTCGATGCTATACTCGCGGCGGTGTGGACCCGTCGAAGCCGACCCAACGGCGGGTTTGTAGGCTGGTTTCCAGGCTTCGACCTTGACGGTCTCCATCCGGTCGAACCGGAGGGTCGGAGTCATAGGGAGGGACACCTGTATGGCCCAAGTGCTGCGATTCGGCATTGCGGGGCTTGGCGTCGCGAGCAATCAGATTCTGGCGGCGTTCGGGGGTCGGCCCCATCTCCAGGTCACCGCGGCGGCTGATGTCCGCAAGCACGCCCTGGAGGTCTTTTCCCGTGCATACGAGGCCGAGGCGTATGAGCGTGTCGAGGAGATGGCAAAGAGCCCGAACGTGGATGCCATCTACGTCTGTACGCCGAACCATCTGCACTGCGAGCACGTGATCACCGCAGCGAACCACGGCAAACACGCCATCGTCGAGAAGCCGATGGTCCTCACGCTCGAGGAGTGTGAGCGCATGAACGAAGCCGCCGAGCGAAACGGGGTCCACCTCCTGTGCGGACACACCCACAGTTTCGATCCTCCTATCAAGAGAATGCGGGAGATCGTGAAGAGCGGCGAGCTGGGGAAGCTGGGCATGATCCAGAGCTGGTTCTTCAACCAGTTCATGTACCGGCCGCGCATGCCGCACGAGCTGGACGCCATGGTTGGGGGCAGTGTCGTCTACTACCAGGGTCCACATCAGATCGACATCTTGCGGCTCATCGCCGGTGGGATGGTTCGGAGCGTACGGGCCATGACGGGCACCTGGGATCCGGCCCGCCGGGCCGAGGGAGCGTGGTGCGCCTACGTGGAGTTCGAAGATGGAACACCGGCCACCTCGGTCTACAACGGCTACGCCCACTTCGACACCGCTGAGCTCACCTACTGGATCGGGGAGGGCGGTCAGCCCTCCGACCCGGAAAGCAACGTCAAGACCCGCAAACGACTGGTGGAAGTCGACGACGAGACTGCATTGAAGGAGCGGCAGCGCTACGCAGGTGGCGGCGAGGGCTACGGGCGTGGCGGCGAGCGCCAGCACCAGCCCTTCTTCGGCCTGACCATCGTGAGCTGCGAGCACGGCGACATCCGCCAATCACCCGACGGGCTGTCCGTCTACGGAGATGAAGGGAAGTACGAGGTGCCCGTCCCCCTCGAGGCCCGAGGACGCCAGGCCGAGCTCGAGGAGCTGTACCGCGCCATTGCCGAGAAGCGACCGGTGTTCCACGATGGCCGGTGGGGCGAGGCCACCCTCGAGGTCGTGCTCGGCATCATGCAGTCAGCTCGCGACCGCCGCGAGATCTTCATGTCCCATCAGGTTCCCAGCCCCGACGACTAGAGGAGAGCGGCGACCGTGCTTACCAAGGAACAAAACGATCTGCTGACCCTGACGGGGCCCGGCACCCCGGCGGGTGAACTGCTGCGGCGCTACTGGCAGCCGGTGGCGCTTCAGTCCGAGCTGCCGCCAGGCGGCGCGCCCCTCCCAGTCCGCTTGCTTGGTGAGGACCTGGTCCTGTTCAGAGATGAACAGGGGCGACCCGGCCTGCTTGGCCTCCACTGTTCCCACCGCGGCGCGGATCTGAGCTACTTCCTGGTGCCCAACTCCAGCGCCTTCGGGGGCGGTCGCGGCGACGGCTACAGCATCAACTGGCACGTCCCCATCGACGACGAGCACCACTGGAAGTACACCTTCCAATACCGGGCCGAGGAGCGGATCGAGCGCGACGCGGCTCGCCGTGGCCGCACACCCATTGGCCCTGACTACCAGCCGGTGCCGCACAAGGCGAACCGCTACCTCGAGGACCGCTCCCTGATGGGGGATGTCGTGTACAGCGGAATCCCCAACCAGTACTTCCAGGCGCAGGACCTCTGTGTCACCGAGAGTCGGCCCATTCAGGACCGCGCACAGGAACACCTCGGCTTTGGCGACCGAGCCATCGTCGCCGCCCGCACCATGCTGATTCGGGCCATCAAAGAACTCGAAGAGGGCGTTGACCCTCCCGGCGTGGTCCGCGATCCTGCGCACAACCGTTTTCCCCTCGTGGTGCGCGGGGACACGATCTCGGCCTCCGTCGACTGGCGCACGTACTGGCAGGTATCACCCGCAGCCCTGCCCGCACCGCAGCCGCGCTAGAATCTACCGACCCAGCGGGGTGCCGCCCGTTGATCGGCGCGATTCAGGAGCATCGACCGCGAGGTTCGGTGAGCAGTAGAGGAGGAGGATCGAGATGTCCGGAACGGTCTTCGACGGGCTCCAGGAGTTCGTCGATGCGGCGATGGAGGTGGACGAGTACCGGATCATCGAAGGCGCCGATTGGAACGAGGAGATCGGGGCTCTCCTCGAGGCGACCGCCGAGCTGATCCCCGACCCGCCCATGCTGATCTTCGATGCGGTCAATGGCTACCCGCCGGGCTTTCGCATCGCGACGAATGTGATCGGAGGAGCCAAGCGGATGGCTCTGGCGCTCGGCCTCCCGCTCGAGGGGAAGAGCCGCCAGGAGCTGTCCGAGCTGGGGCGGCGCAAGCTCCGGGAGGCGCGCCCGATCCCGCCCGAGGAGGTGCCGACCGGGCCCGTGATGGAGAACGTCCTCACCGGGGACGAGGTCGACCTCCTGCGCTTCCCAGTGCCGCGCTACCACGCCATGGACGGCGGCCGCTACATCGGGACGCACGACTCGCTCATCAATAAGGACCCGGATTCCGGCTACGTCAACGTCGGCACCTATCGAATGGAGGTGCACGAGCGGAACCTCCTCGGCCTGTGGATGAGTCCGGGTCAGCAGGGGCGCTTGATCTGCCAGCGGTACTGGGAGAGGGGGGAGAGCTGCCCGGTGGTGGCGGTCTTTGGTGAGGATCCGCTGCTGTTCATGGCCTCCCACACCCGGCTGCCCTGGGGGGAGTCGGAGCTGGATTACGCCGGCGGCATCCGTGGACGGGCCGTCGCGATCGTGCGCGGGCCGATCACCGGGCTTCCGATTCCCGCTCACGCGGAGATCGCCATCGAGGGCGAGGTCCCGCCTCCGTGGGTGGAGGCGCGTGACGAGGGGCCGTTCGGGGAGTGGCCGGGCTACTACTCCGGGGGCACCGTGGGGACGGGCGAGCCCCAGCCAGTGATTCGGGTCAAGGCGATCTATCATCGGAACACCCCGATCCTCGGGGGTGGCGCCCCGATGTGGCCCGGCGCCCGCAGCGACGGCGGACTCGCGCTCGGCGAAGGCCGCGCCGGTGTTGCCGACCTGCTCCGGGCCGGCGTCCAGGACGTTGTCCAGTCGGCGAGCCACATGGGGTACATTCGGGCCATCTCGCTTCGGCAGCGCTTCCCGGGGCACGCGAAGCAGGCGGCGCACGCGGCATTCGCGGCGACGCGGAACGGCCGGTGGATTGTGGTCGTCGACGAGGACATCGACGCCACCGACCTGAAGGAGGTGCTCTGGGCGATGACGACCCGCTGCGACCCGGCGCGGGACATCGAGATCGTCGATGGGTGCTGGAGTACGCCGCTCGACCCGCTCGTGTCGGCGGACCGGGCGCGGTCCGACGCAGGCGACCACACGAATAGCATGGCGATTTTCTACGCGACGCGGCCGTTTCAGCTCAGGGATCAGTTCCCGCAGGTGAGTCGGGCGCCGCGCGCGCTGCGTCGGCAGGTGGTGGAGAAGTATCGGGGTATCCTCCCCTTCCCCGAGCAGTGATCCGGCGATGGAGGTGTGGCGATGGCATCGAGGGAAGAGCAGGAGCTGCTGACCCGGGTCGGCCCGGGAACCGGCATGGGGGAGCTGCTGCGCCGCTACTGGCAGCCGGCCGCCCTTGGGGAGGAGCTGCCCCCAGGCGGGCCGCCGTTGCCGGTTCGGCTCCTCGGCGAGGATCTCGTCCTGTTCCGCGACGAGCAGGGGCGGCCTGGGCTGCTGGGGCTCCACTGCTCGCACCGCGGCGCCGACCTGAGCTACGGCCGGATCGAGGATGGCGGGCTCCGCTGCCTCTACCACGGATGGCTCTACGACGTTCAGGGGCGATGCCTCGAGCAGCCCGGCGAGGCGGCGGGGCGCCGCTCCCATTGGGGAGGACGGGACTCGGCCCCGTCCTCCAACATGGCGGCCCAGGACGTTGGAGGCAGCGACGAGCCTGGCTCCCCGGCAGGGGCGGCGCGCAGCTTCCGCGAGCGCATTCGCCACACCGCCTATCCGTGCGTTGAGCACACGGGCATCATCTTCGCGTACCTGGGGCCCGGCGAGCCGCCGTTGCTGCCGGCCTACGAGTTCCTGTCGGCCCCCGACGGGTTCTGGTCGAGCAGCAAGACGTTTCAGGAGTGCAACTTCCTGCAGGGGAACGAGGGGAATCTCGATCCCGCGCACCTGTCGTTCCTGCACCGGCTCGCCGCCGACGGCAGCACCGAGGACGGAGTCCGTCAGTCGCTCAACACGCGGTTCACCTGCCCCACGATCGAGCCGGAGATCACAGACTTCGGGGTCCGGATCTACGCGGTGCGGCCCGCCGGCCCGGACCGCACCTACGTTCGGGTCACGAACTTCATTCTTCCCAACCTCAGCGGCGTTGCCGGCGACCGTGAGGGGTACAGCGTGAACTGGCACATGCCGATCGATGACACGCACCATTGGCGGTACGGCATCCGCTTCAATCGGTCCACGCCCGTCGATCCGAGGCGGCGACTAGGTGCGGACAAAACGAGCGACTACTGGCTGACGCGAAACAATGCCAATCGGTATCTCCAGGACCGCGACGAGATGCAGACCCAGAGCTTCTCCGGCCTGGGCCGAAACTTCATCCTGCACGACACCATGGCGACCGAGGGAGAGGGGCCCGTTCAGGATCGGACGACCGAGCATCTCGGCTACACCGACCGGGGCCTCTTCGCCGCGCGGAAGGTGCTCCTCGCCGCGATCCGGGACGTGCAGGCGGGCCGCGAGCCGCCCCACGTGGTTCGGAATCCAGTCGATAACCATTTCGAGCGCATCGTCGTGCGCAATGATCTCGTACTCCCCGCCTCCGTTGACTGGCACCGGTTCTGGGAGCGGGCCGACGTGGAGATCCAGGAGACGCGCGAGCTGGCGAGCCGCGTGGCCGAGTAGGAGACGGTAGCCCTGCCGATCACCACCGGTGCTTGAGCGGCACGAACGCGGTTTGGATTCGCTCGATGTGTCCGCGAACGAGCAGGGGAGAGAGGACGCCATGTCGGCACAATGGAAGCCGATCCTCCTGGGTGTGTCGATCGTCATGTTGTCCGCGTGCGCCGGTGTGGGGCCGTCCTCGGGAGCGCCGAGCGTGAGCGGCGACCAGGTGTCGACGCCCCGCCGGGGCGGGACGCTCAACATGCTGATCCGAGCCGAGCCGAACACGCTGGCGGCGAAGGCGCTGGTTGCCGGCGGCATCAGCATCCAGAACGCGACCCGGTCCTTCAACGCCACCCTCGACATCGAGGACACCCGCGAGCAGCCGCGTCCGTACCTGGCGGAGGTGCTGCCGCAGCTCAACACGGACAGCTGGCGCCTGCTGCCGGACGGGCGCATGGAGACGACGTATCGCCTCAAGCCCGACGTTACGTGGCATGACGGCGTGCCACTGCATGCCGAGGACTTCGTCTTCGCGTGGCGTGTCTACGCGGCGCGCGAGCTCGGGATCGCCGATCGCGCGCCGCAAGGACTGATGGAGGAAGTGGCGGCGCCGAGCGCCCGCACGCTCGTGATCCGATGGCGGCAGCCGTACCCCTTTGCCGAGTCGCTGGCGGACGGGTTCCAGGCGTTGCCCCGGCATCTTCTTGAGCAGCCATTCCAGGAGGGCGAGCCGGACGCATTCATCAACCATCCCTTCTGGACCACCGAGTACGTTGGCCTGGGACCCTTCCGGCTCGATCGCTGGGAGCCGGGCGCCCATCTCGAGGGGGTTGCGTTCGACGGCCACGTCCTGGGCCGGCCGAAGATCGACCGGCTGCATATCCGCTTCGTCGCTGATGAGAACACGGCCCATGCGAATCTGCTCTCTGAGAACGTGCACATCGTGGCGGACCGCGCGATCCGCTTCGAGCAGGCGAGCCCGCTGAGGGCTGAATGGGCCGCGAGCGGGACGGGGACGGTCGTGCTGACACCCACGCAGGGGCGGTACACGCATGTCCAGATGAGACCCGAGTACGCCAGCCCCCGCGCGCTGCTCGACGTCCGCGTCCGGCGGGCCCTTGCCCTCGCCATCGACAAGCAGGCACTCAACGACGGCCTGTTCGACGGCGCGGGGGTCATGACCGCGAACCTGATCCGCCACAGCGTCCCTTACTTCAGTGACATCGAGCGCGCCGTCACCACGTACAACTACGATCCGCTCCGCAGCGAGCAGCTTCTGAACGAGGCCGGCTCCGTGAAAGGTGCCGACGGGATGCTTGTCAACGCGGCCGGCGAGCGCTTCGGCCTGCAGCTCATGAACCAGGCCGGAGCCCAGCCAGAGCGGGAGACGGCGATCATGGTAGACACCTGGCGGCGAGCAGGGGTCGATGCCGAAGCCTACATCGTTCCGGTCGCTCGGTCCCGCGACGCAGAGGAGCGCGCCACGTTCCCTGGCGTGCAGAATGCGACTGGGCAGGGGGTCTGGGAGGACCGCATGCAGTTCCTCCGCACGGCGGACATCGGCACGGCGCAGAACCGGTGGCAGGGTGGCAACCGGGGTGGCTGGTCGCACCCGGAGTACGATCGGCTATGGGAGACCTTCACCGTCACCCTTGACCGCGCCGAGCGGAACACCCAGGTCGTCCGGATGGAGGCCCTGATCAGCGAAGAGCTGCCGGTGATCCCGCTGTTCTTCAACTTCGCTGCGACCGCCTACCTGAACGTTCTCCGCGGGCCGGATCCCGGGACGCTGAACGACACGCTCATCACCTTCAACATCCACGAGTGGGAGCTCGAATGAGACGAGCGTGGGGCAGCACCGTGCTACCCGAGGCGCTTGATTGGCGACTGTTGCGAAACGAGGAGGCGAGCCGTGGCGGACTACAGCCCCGTCGAGCTGCACGTGGAGTTCAGGGCGGGCCATTCGACGATCTGGGAGCTGGCGGACAAGGCCGGTGTCCTCGGCCAGCTCCACATGCGGCTGGCGAGCCTGGCCTTCTGCGAGAGCTCGTCGAAGGCCGAGGCGGCGCTCTTTGACGGACGGGTCGACGTCGTGGCGGGTAACCACATCAGCCCATACGCCAAGGTGGCGCAGGGCAAGCCAATCGTGTGCCTGGCCTCGCCGGGGAATCGCGTGCGCGACGCGGTGATCTCGCGCGAGCCGATCCGCACGCTCGGTGACCTGCGAGGCAAGCGCATCGCCGACACGGCCATCGAGGATCCGATCGGGGGCTACCACCACATCCGGGGCAACCACATGCTGTACGTCAAGCAGGCCGGGGTGGGGCTCGACGAGGTGGAGTGGGTCGTGGTCGCTGACTACATGGGGGAGGCGTTTCGTAAGGCGCAGTGGGAGGCGATGACGGGCGGCACCTGCGACGCGACGTTCGTGTCGGGTGGTGTCGAGGACTACGAGCAGGCGGGGTTCTCCGTCCTGCGGCTCGACCCGCTCCCGATGATCACCGGTCCGACGATCACCACATCGCTCACCGCGCTCCATGCCAAGGATCGGCTGGGGGAGCGGTTGGTGAAGGCGATGGTCCTGACGATTCACTTTGCTCGGACGCACCAGGAGGAGGCGCAGGCGCTGCTCGGCCAGCCGAGTGCGGCGTTCTCCGAGGGTGGCCGGGGCGGGCGTGCTGCGGGCTTGGCGCGGTTGCCTCTGAAGCCGTACCCGGATCCGCTGGCCGTGGCGAACGCCTATGAGCTTTGCTGCATGCAGTACCCGGAGGCACGAGCGGTCAGTGCGCTGGCGCTGTGGGACCTGCACGACCTGCGGGAGCTGGATAACGCCGGGTTTATCGACGAGCTGGCGTCCGAGGGAACGGCGAGGTAACGGTGTTCACGTTGAGTGGGCGAACACCCTCGCCGCAAGAGCGCATTGCCACGGCACTCTGGGCTCGCGGTTCCAGCCTGCTTGAGACAGGTGAGCGTACAACCGGGTGATCAACGGGAGGGACCATGACGGTGGGGATTCGAGCGAAAGTCGCGTTTCTGGTTGCCTCCGTCGTTCTGGCGGCGTGTGCCGCGCCGGGGCCGGGCACCGTTCCAGGCGGCGCCGAGCCTGCCGACCGGCAGGCAGCGCCGACGCGCTTCGCTATCGCCATCAAGGGTGATCCGCCCACGCTCAGCGACAGCATCAACAGTGCGGGCGCTGGTGGGGTGCCAGGGGTAACGGAGGTGGAGCGGTTGATCCATGCCGGTCTCACGGTCCAAGACGATACGGGGGCGCTCCGACCCGCGCTGGCCGAATCCGTCCCGACCGTGGAGAACGAGATGTGGCAGATATTCCCGGACGGGCACATGGAGATGACGTGGAGGATCCGGCCGGGCGCCCTCTGGCACGACGGCGCGCCGTTCACCGCCGAGGACCTCGTCTTCACAGCAATGGTCGGTCAGGACCCGGAGCTCCCGCACTTCGGGGACCGCGCCTATCAGTTCCTCGAGAGCGTGGAGCCGGTATCCCCCTACACCGTGACGGTGCGATGGACGCAGCCGTACATCGAGGCCGATACCATGTTCAGCCACGAGCGGGCGCTGCCGCTGCCGAAACACCTCCTCGAAAAGGCATACACGGACAACAAGGCCGGCTTCGTGGAGGTCTCCTACTGGAGCCAGGACTTCGTGGGTATGGGCCCATACCGCCTGCGGGAATGGGTAGCGGGGAGTCATATGGTCATAGCCGCGAACGACCAGTATGTATTGGGTCGACCGGTCGTCGACGAGATCGAGGTAAAGTTCATCCTGGACCCGAACACCATGATCGCCAACATCCTCGCCGGCGCTGTCGATGTGACGATGGGCCGAGGTCTCGCCCTCGAGCAGGCCGAGACCATCCAGACGCAGCGGCGCGACGTGCGGATCGAGCTCGCCGTGGCTGGCTGCCTCTGCGCCTTTCCCCAGTACCTGAACCCGAACCCCCCGGCGATCGCCGAACTCCAGTTCCGTCGCGCGCTCCTCCACGCCGTGGATCGCGAGGAGCTGGCAGCGAGCCTCCAGCGGGGGTTGGTGCCGCCCGCACACGTCTTCGTCGGTCCAAACCAGCCTGAGTTCAAAGACATCGAGGCCAGTGTCGTTCGGCATGCATATGACCCTCGGCGGACGGCTCAGATGCTCGAAGAGATGGGTTACGCGCGCGGGGCGGACGGTTTCTATCTCGATCCCAACACCCAGCGCCTCTCCGTCGAGATGCGCACGACCGCTGGCGTCGAGCTGGGCAAGAACCTGCTCCTCGCCATTGCAGATGCCTGGCAACGCGCCGGCATCGAGACAGATGCCTTTGTCATACCTCCCCAGCAGGCCACCGATCGCGAGTGGCGCGCGAACTTCCCGGGCTTCGACCTCGTGAATCAGCCAAGCAACCTGACCTTGCTCCAGCGATTCCACGGCAAGGAGTCGTCGCTTCCCGAGAACAACTATCGGGGCAACAACCGCATGCGATACGTGAACCCGGAGCTGGACACGCTCATCGAGAGATACTTCGTTACCGTCCCGTTCGGCGAGCGCATGCAGGTCGCCTCCCAGGCGATCCATCACATTACCGAGCGGGTCGTGGCGATGAGCATGCTCTACAATGCGACGGTCGTCGTCGTGAACAGTCGCATCGAGGGCATTAGCGCAACGAATACTGGCTGGAACGTCCATGAATGGGCGATGCGCTAACGGGGGCGCGATAACCAGAGCGGGCGCACGACGGCCGACGTCGTGACCGCCCGTCCTTCGACGACGGGCGTTTCGTTGGACACCATGCACGCATCGCCCTATCGTCCAAGCCAGTGTGCGTCCCTGTGTAGCGAGCGGGTCACCCGCCGAGTATGGAGGAGAGGATGGCGACACGAGTAGTGATTTCGGCCCCCCGCCCCGCCCCGTTCTTCACGCCAATCTTCGCGGCGGTCGAGCGCGGCTTCCTGGCTGAGCGTGGCCTCGAGGGCGTGATTCGTTACCAGGCCGGCCTCAATGAGATGGTCCAAGGCGAGGTCGACTTTGCCACCGGCATGGCTGCATACAGGCAGTTTCTCGATGGCATGCCGGTCCGGCAGCTTGCCAGCATCTCGAGCCGCGAGTCGTCGCACGTGCTGATGGCTCGGCCCCGGATTGCGTCCGCGCACGAGCTGGAACACATCCTCATCCCCGGTGGAAGTGGGCCCAACGCGCAGCGTTTCGTTACGGAGCTGCGCAACATCCTCGCCATCCACGGTCTTGATCTGGAACGCGAGGAGATCCAAACGCAGGGCGTGGAGGGGTCGCACAAGGAGCAGTGGGACATGCTCGAGGAGGGGATCGGCGACGCGGCGACCTTAGGCGCCCCATGGTCCCAGATCGCGGCGCGGGCCGGTTACCGAAATCTGGGCCATGAGTCCAACTACAGCCCGAGCCCCTCTGGAGCCGGCCTGTACGCGTCGCCAGACACGATTCGGCGCGACCCCGCTCTGGTCCGTGCGTTCGTCGATGCCTATGTGCGGGGCATGCGGTACTGCATGGAGAACGTCGCCGGTACGATAGACATCATGCTGAAGTACTGCCGAGAGTGGGGTGTCACGACCCCCGAGATCGCCAAGGGGGCATACGATGAGGTCGCCCCGTATTGGCGCCTTGAGGTGGACCCGGCGGTGCTCGATAAAGCAATACAGAAGATCTGCGAGCAGCGCGGGCTGCCTCCGGTGCCGGTGACCGAGTTCCTGGAGGCAAGCTTCCTCGAGGAGGCACTGCGCCACTGAGCGATTAACACTGTGGCCGGCTCGTCACGCATCGAGCGCGCCGGACACAAAGGCCTGCTCGTAGTTGTAGGACTGCCTCACGATGCCCATCTCGGTGTTGTACGCGAGGACGTATCGATGATCGCCTTGTTCGCCGTGATCCCGTGCTGGAACGGGTCCCCCCAATCGCGCGTCTGCTCCAGCAGCCGCTCGCGTCGGAGTTCTGCGCCTTCATCGGTCAACGGCTGGGTGCGGAGACCGTGAACTGCGCGTCCAACGACGAAGCCGTGGAGGGAACGGACGTGGCCGTCATGGCAACGTCCACCCGCGACCCGGTGATCAACGGCCACACCGGAGGGCCGGGCTGCACGGTGATCTCGAATACGCCCGAGGAGCTGGACCAGCAGACGGTCCGCAAGGCCAGCAAGACCGTGGTCACGTCGGCAGAGGACGTGGAGACCCACGTGCCGGCATGGCAGGCCGTCTACGATCTGCTGCACTCCGGCGAGCTGCCCCCCTGACGATGTCGAGGCGCGACCGCCGACCGCCCTGCTCTGGATCGGTGCATCTCCCCGATGACCCGATTCAGCGCCACTCCCACTCATGGATGTTCGCGTTGACGAGGGTATCGACCGCCTCCGGGTCCGGGCCGCCCACGTCCGCGCGGTGGACCGAGACGTTGAAGTTCCAGTACAGGCTGTACAGCGGCAGGTCTTCGCTGATGAGCCGCGCCATCTCCACGACCTGCTGGTTCCGCTCCGACCGTTCGAGCGTCGTGTTGAACTGGTCCCAGAGGTCATCGTACTCGGAGTTCGACCAGCCCCCGTAGTTGCTGCCGCGCCAACGGTTGGTCGGCGTCCCGCTGGAGTCCGTCGTGAAGTTGCCGAGGTTCCGCTCGCCGCCCCGGACGGCCGGGCTCGTGGCCGTGTTATAGAAGGTCGGGAACGTGGAGCGCGCCTGGCCATCCCGGAGCTGCGTCGAGGGCAGCACCGACACCTGGACGTCGAACCCGGCCGCACGCCACCGCTCGACCTGGATCGCCATCTCTCGCTCGGTCTGCGTGCCGGCCTCCTGCAGGAACCCGGCCGTGAAGCGCTCGCCCACGGCGCTTGCGTAGAAACCGTCGCGATCCCGCGTGAACCCGGCCTCGTTCATGAGCTGCTCGCTCCGCCGAGGGTCGTACGGGTACTTGACGATGGCTCGATCGACCTCCAGGAAGTACGGCGCCTTCTGCGTAATGTGCGTCTCGGCGGCCACCCCCGCGCCGTCGAAGAGCCCGTCGTTGAAGGCCTGCCGGTCGATGGCGTGGGCGAATGCCCGGCGCACGCGCAGGTCGAGGATGGCCGCTGGGCTCGCATTCTCCGGGCGGAGTTGAATGACGGTGAACCGAGGCTGGATCGGTGTCAGGATCACGGTTCCACCACCGCTGGCGCCCCACTCGTTCCTCAGGACCTGCGCCTGCTCCCATCGCACGGTCCGATCGGAGGCGAAGTCGATGTCGCCGGCCAGGAGGTTGGTAAGGACCGTGTTCTCGTCGGTCATGAACCGGACGACGACGCGGTCGATCTTGGGACGGCCCAGCGCATGCCCGTCGAAGGCCACCGCCTCGATGGCAGCTCCAGGTTCCCACCGCTCGAGACGGAACGGTCCCAGGCCAACGTAGTCCACGGTCCAGAATGAATTCTCCAAGAAGGACTGTGGTTCCTGGGTCTCGTACGCCTCCTGCAGGATGTGACGCGGCAGCGCCTGGAAGTCCAGCCCGAGCTCAGCAGCGTCCGGATAGGGGCGGCTCCAGCGATTCACCACGGTCCGCTCGTCGGGGGCTAGCATCTCTTCCATCTGATTGATGGGCGGCGACGCCGCCCGGCCGAGTTCCGGGGTCGAGTAGACCCGGTACGCAAAGGCGAAGTCTTCTGCGGAGTGCGGCGTGCCGTCGTGCCACGTGAGGTTAGGCCGGAGCCGATACGTGGTCTCCATCCGTCCGTCGGGGAAGACCCTCCAGCTTTCGGAGTTGAGCTCGGGAATGGCTTCTGCCAGGTAGGGCCGAGTCACCTCGCGGCTGTCTTTCAAGTCCAATTGCGCGTTGAACAACCGGACGGCATGCGCCACGCTGATACCGGTGGACTCGAGGGGCTTGGCGGCAAGGCTGGCGGGCTCGACGCGCATGACCGAGTTCAGCGTGCGAGGCTGCCGAGCCTCCGGCCCCGACCGCTCGGCCGCGGGGCTCTGCTGGGCACCGCCCGGCGCGCACGCCATCAGCGCTACGCCGGCGAGAACGGTGAGCGTGACCCCGCGCGTGCGTCTCACGAGCACTTCCAACATCCCCGGCAATCGTCCTTCTCTATGTAGCGGTTCACGCCACCCCCGTCAAGGGGCGAAGCACTGGAGCAGGGCCTTTTCATCAGTTGATCCGGCATGGTTCATTTCAGGCAGCAAATGTGTTGACAGTTTGGGCGGTGCTGGTCGGAAATTTGGGCGTCTGGGTCCTCGGCCGGCGGCCGTATCCCAAGACGTCCAGCCAATCGGCGGCGGGCAACCCGGCGAGGTGATTGGGGCGCTGCTCGGCGCGCTTGCCCCGCGGGAACACGCGGTGGTTGCGATAGACCTGGAAGACCGAGAGCACCGGCGCAGGCAGCCCTCGGTGCGCCGCCCGGTGCGGCGCAAGGACGCTGTTCAGGTTCTCGGCCATGCCGGTTCCCCGGGCAGCCTGGTCGAGCGCGACCCATACCTGGCGGGCCCACCCGGGAGCGTCTGGCCAGGCGTCGGCAGCCTCACTGAGGTCCAAGGCGTGGCGATGCCGCCAGGCCCAGGCCAGGAAGTGCACGATCTCCTTCCCGAGCGCTGCGCAGGCGGGGGCCACGGCCTCTGCCAGGTCACCCAGATAGGCCACCAACCCAACGGCGCGTTCCTCCAGCAGGCGCGCGGCCGCCATGGCGCGCCCGCCCATCTCCCGCAGCAGCGCCGCGGCGGCGTGCAAGGTGGCCGTCGTTCCCCCCGACTCGTACACCTCTCCCGTGCTCGGGTCGACCGGGCGCAGAGCCTCCCGCACCGCCGCCAGGAGATAGGCGGTGCCATCCGCCCGGCGGATGGCCTCCTCCGCCGCCTGGCGGGCCGTGCGCAGCGCATCGGGGTCCGTCGCCGCCTGCAGCGGTCGGCCCCGCCGGGGGCGATGCCCGTGGGCAGTGCGGTAGGTTTCGGCTACGGCCGCGCGCTCACTGCGGTCAGCGGCCTCCAGCCGCCGGTAGGCCTCGGCCTCCAGGGCGCGGTGGCTCCGGCCCAGGTCGCGCAGGGTGTGCCAGTGATCCAGCCGCGGCTCGGCCAGCCCGGCGGCGCGGGCGCCGGCCCGCAGGCCGGTCCCTCCGTCAGCCGCCACAGAAGCGAGCGTCACTCCGCGTTCGGCCAGGTCGAGAAAGGTGCAGCCCCAGGTCGTCTCATCGCGCTGCTCCGCCGGCTCCAGGGCCAGGATGCGCCCACTGGAGCGCTCGACCACCTCCAGCACCGGTCGGTCGGCGGCGAAGATCTCGTCGGCGTCGACCGCGACGAGCGCACGGGGGGCGGGCGGGAGCAGCCCAAGCGCGCGGCGGTGCGCCTCGGCCAACACGGCGTGGATCGCCCCGACGCTGCGCGGGACCTTCAGGATCGCGCCCAGGCATTCCTGAATCGCCCGCACCGAGGCGTGGGCCACCTGGTTGAGCACCAGCGTGGCCCGCTCGACGGCGAGTTGGTCCACCACCAGATGCCCGTCCACGGCGGACCGGCCGGGCTGCCCGGGGGCCAGCGCGTGCTCCAGCGCGGTGCGGGTGCGGTCACGCAGGTCGTAGATGAACTGGCGCGAGACGTCCCACCGGCGGGCCAAGTCGGTGACCAGCCCGTATTGGCCGGCGAACAGCACGCCCGCGCAGCCCAGGTCGATGCGATCCGTCAATGTAATGTGCTCCAAGCGGCAGGACATGGCGAGCTCCGGTATGCTGGGTGGGAACCACGTTCAGCATACCCCCGGTGCGAGCCGTGTCCTGCCGCCTCCCTCTCAACTGTCAATAGCTTTCTGAACCATGCCGCACGCGGGTGGGGAATTTAGCTGAGCGCCGACAGTCTCGGCCAGGGCGTTGTCGTACGAATCCCCTCGGGAGCCGACCGAGGCAATCGCGCGGGCAGCAGCGAGCCGTTCGGTGTAGCGGATAGCAAGGTACTGTCTCAGAGTGGTGGACGAGGCCCGTGAGGTCGTCGCTCTGGCGCTGCCAGATCGCCATCTCGAGCGCGTCGAGGGCCAGCTCGGCGCGCAGGCTGGCACTCACCCGCCAGCCGACGATCCGCCGACTGAACGCGTCGATGACGAACGCGGGTAAGGCGAACCCCGACCAGGTCGTGACGTACATGACATCGGCGACCCACAGCCGGTTCGGGGCGGTCGCGGCGAACGTCCGGTTGACGAGGTCAGTCGGCCGCTCGCTCTCCGGTGCCGGGATCGTCGTCCGCTTCTGCTTGCCGCGGACGACCCCGGCGAGGCCGAGCTTGCGCATGATCCGGCGGACCCGGTCGCGGCCGACCTCCGCCCCTCGACGGCGGAGCGCCCGCCAGACCTTGCGCACGCCGTACACCCCGAAGTGCTCGCGGTGCACGTCGACGATGGCGCGGCTGAGCTCCTCGTCCCGGACAGATCGCACCGACGGTGGACGGACATTCCCCGCGTAGTACGTCGACGGGGCGATCGCCAGCATCCGGCAGATCGGCTCGACCCGGTACGACCCACGATGCTCGTCGATGTAGCAGATCATCGCGGCGAGCGGCGGTCGAGCTCCGCCCCGAAGAAAGCCGCCGCGCTCTTGAGGATCTCGTTGGCCCGGCGGAGCTCCCGGTTCTCCCGCTCCAGGACCTTCATTCGCTCGCGCTCCTCGGTCGTGAGGCCGGCCCGGCGACCGGCGTCGATCTCGCTCTGCCGAACCCAGGTGCGGAGCGACTCCGGGCCGATCCCCAGCTGATGGGCGACGATCGTCACCGCGCCGTGGTGGTCACCGCGCTCGGCCGCGGTCTCGAATACGAGCCGGACAGCCCGGTCTTTGAGTTCGGGCGGGTAGCGCCGCTGGGACGGGTGGCTGCTGTGTTCTCTCATGACTCCATCTTCCTCCAAGCGATGAAGTCTCCACCAATCCCAGTACGATTCAACCTGCCATCCTCCCGCCGCTGTGCCGTACCCGATAAGCAGGTCCACCGCGCGCGGCTCATCCGCGGTGGATCGGTCTCCACCGGGGCCCACTTCCGTTTCACCAGGCAGCCGTAGCCTACCGCTCCAGCCACTTGGGCGCAGGCCCTTCGGAGGTGGCAGGCGGGCAGCGCCTGACTGGTTATAGCAGCATGAGAACCAGGCCGGCAGGCCGGGAAGTTCGCACCAAGCTCTTGGTGCCAAGGTTGAGAGTCGGTTGCGGGGAGCGCGGTATCGCCTTGGGCGCGATGCCATATACTGGTACTTGTCTTGCGGGCCAGGCAGCGGATGATTCGTGGGCGTCGAAGGGCAGAGGCATTCGTCGTCCCTGAACAGTATTGAAGGAGGATCGCAGGTGAACCCGGTCGCCACGTCAATCTTTGATCTGAGCCCGTCGGAAAAGCTCCAGCTTGTCGAAGACCTGTGGGATGACCTTGCGGCCACTCCCGACGTGGTACCGGTTCATGACTGGCAAAAAGAAGCGCTGGCCCGGCGGAAGGTCATCCTGATAGACAACCCCGCCGCTGGACTCGTGTGGGAGGAGGTCAAACGCAGGGTCCGCAGTCGTTATGGCCGCTGATCTCATCGTTGCGCCGGAGGTCGAGCAAGACCTCGTGGAGGCGTACGCCTGGTACGAGGATCGCCGGATCGGCCTGGGCGAGGAGTTCCTGAGCTGCATCGATGCCTGCATTGAAGCGATCCGCCGCACACCCAAATTGCATACTCCCATCCACGAGAACTATCGTCGGGGGCTGGTCCGTCGCTTTCCCTATTTGGTCTTCTACGAGTATGTCGAAGGCACGGTGATCGTCTACGGTGTTTTCCACGCATCCCGAGACCCCGACAAATGGCGTCAGCGTCTTCCTTGAGGCACGGCGGCGGGCCGGCTACCAGGCGCCGAAGAAGTGACCCGCGCCGCCCGGCGCCCGTCCGTTGGACAGTGCAAGACGACCATCGACAAGACGGATTGAGCGAAGAAGATGAGAAGATCACGTGTGGGCATGTCGGGGAAAGACAAAGGGGATGCGATCGGCTTACCCGCGAGAGAGAGAATTGGTGTCTCGACCCTGAAAGGGATCAGTGTCCTTTTCGAGGATGACATTCACGACCTGGCTTGTTGGGCTCTGAAGATGAATGAAGGAAAGGATAAGGGCAATAACAGCAGATCACGACACACCGTCTATGGGCTGGCCGGGATCTACTCGGTGGCAGCACATATGAGTCGTGACGAAATCGTCCATGTTCTTGAAGATCATGGCTTGCCGATCGAGGCCACCATCGAACACGATGAGGATGCAACCTGACTACCCCTCGCCGACGCACCGACTCCGGGATGCGCACGCCACCACGATCCGGCGCGAAGACCCACAGTCTCCTCGGCGGCATGGGGCAGGGCCTTTTCATCAGGTGATCCCGCCTGAGAGCAGGAGGCGGACGGCCGCGCGAGGCCGGCCCGCATAAGTTCGTTGTACGGCAGCGATGTTGTCATGGCCGGCGCGGCGCAGGAGCGTCAGCGCCAGGTTCCGACAGGCGGCGAAGGCTTGGGGCGCGGCCCCCGAGCGCACCTAGCAGCGATCTTCATCCATGGTGACATCCCGCACCCAGTGCACTTTGTTCTCGATCCCCCAATGGCCGCGCAACCCATGCAGCAACTGGGTGGCGTCCGCCCGCTCCGGCGGCGCGCTGGTAATGGCGTAGCTGACCTCCACCTCCCTCTTCCGTACTTGCCCGCCCTGCACCACGAGCCGCCGGCGTTCGACCCGGCAGATCTGGCGCACATTGTGCATCACGGGCGAAAACGAACAGTGATTTCGGAGGAAGCCGAACGGCTATTTCGGACGAAGCCGAACACCGATTTCGGCCCAAGCCGAACAGTCATTTTGGGCATGCCGAACACCCGTTTCGGATGAAGCCGAACAGCGTGGGTAGCTGCGGCGACAGCACCCGGGACCGTCGGTCCAGTCGGTGACGCCATGGAGGTCCAGGCGGCACGTAGCCTCCTCGTTGGAAGTTGCCACTTTCAGCGAGGGAGGGCTCCGTGCCGCAGAAGGGATTATCCATGCGTCAGATCACGGAGGTGCTGCGCCCGGCCGCGCAGGGCCTCACCTACCGCCAGATCGCCCAGAGCGTTGCCATCAGTGCGTCTACGGTCCAGGGCTACCTCGACCGGGCGCTGCGGGCCGGTGTCCGCTGGCCGCTGCCGGACGACCTAGACGGGGCCGGCCTCGAGGCGCGGCTGTTCAAGCGCAGTGACAGGGACACGCGGCCGGGTCGGCCCGAGCCTGATTGGCTCGCGGCCCGTCACGAGCGGAAACGCGGCAAGCACGTCACGCTCCAGCTGCTGCATCTCGAATACAAGGCCGTCCACCCCGACGGCTGGGGCTATACCCAGTTCTGTGCCCACTACCACCGCTGGCTGGGCCGCCAGGACGTGGTCATGCGCTTCGAGTACGCCGCGGGCGAGCGCATGTTTGTGGACTTCTGCGGCGATACGATGCCGATCACCGACCCGGACACGGGGGAGATCGGGCAGGCGCAGGTGTTCGTCTCGGTGCTGGGCGCCAGTGGCTACCTATACGGAGAAGCCACCGCCGGTTAGGACCTCAGTTCCTGGCTGGACGCCCACGCGAACACTCTGGAGTTCTACCAGGGCTCGCCCCGCGTCGTCGTCTTCGAATATGTTCCGCGGAACATATTCGGGGTTCTGTGCCCGACTGCGTTATGTGTCCAGGAGCAGACGGTGGCCGTGATCACGAGGATTAGTGGCTGGACGTAGGCTCCACCGGGCACATAACGCCACAGCCCAAGAGAAGATGCTTCCTCAACACTGTTTGTGGAGAGGAGGTTACCGCATGTTGGAGACGTACTTCGTCAAGCCTCAGACCGTTGATCGGGTCCAAGCCTCGTGGATCGGGCCAGAGATCGAGCGCTACGTCGTCTGGCTGGCCGAGCAAAGTTACAGCGTTCGGACCGTACTGCGCCGGGTCCCCTTGCTGGTTGCCTTCGGGGAGTTCGCTCGCCTTCGAGGTGTCCAGGCCGTGGGCGACCTGCCCACCCAGATCGACGCCTTCGTGGCCAATTGGGTGGAGCATCGTGGTGCTCGCCATCGCGGAGTGGCCCGGCAAGAGGTGGCCAAAGAGATCCGAGGCTCCATCGAGCATATGCTGGGCGTAGTGGTGCCCGACTACGAGGCCACTGGCCGCCGGCACCATGACGAGCCGTTCGCCCAAGTGCTGCCCGGCTTCTTCCAGTACCTGGTCTCGGAGCGTGGCCTCCGGCCGGCCTCGGTCAGGTCCTACCGGCATCACCTGCGCCGTTTTGAGGCCTATCTCATCCGATTGGGTGTCGGAGAGATAGACGACCTCTCCCCGACGGTCCTCAGCGCCTTCGTAGCCGAACGGTCCGGGTCCGGGCTGGCCAAGACGACCGTGCGGGAGGCCTGTGGCGTGCTGCGGGTGTTTCTCCGTTACGCACGTCGCGCGGGTCCCTTCACCAGCGACCTGGCCAAGGCGGTGGAGTGGCCGCAGGTCTATCGGCTCTCCACCATCCCTCGGTCCATCTCATGGGCCGCGGTGGGCCACGTACTGGGCACCGTTGATCGCCGCACCCCATGGGGGAAGCGGGACTACGCGATCTTGCTCTTGCTCGTGACGTACGGCCTTCGTGCCCGCGAGGCGGCGGTTTTGACCCTCGAAGATATTGACTGGAGGCACGAGCGGCTGGCGATACCGGAGCGCAAGGCCGGACACTCGACGGCCTTCCCGCTGTCCACGTCAGTCGGAGTGGCACTCGTCGACTATCTGCAGCACGGCCGACCACAGACCACCGAGCGGCACGTGTTCTTCCGGGCGATGGCTCCGCTGCGACCGATCGGGACTGCTGCGATCTCCGGTTGTGCCAGGCGCTACCTGTTGAAGGCTGGCATCGACGTGCCCCGTCCGGGCTCCCACACGCTGCGTCATAGCGCCGTTCAGCGCCTGGTGGACGCGGACTTCTCCCTCAAGACCATTGGGGACTTCGTCGGACACCGTTCGGCGGCCTCGACAGAAATCTATGCCAAAGTCGCCGTCGAGTCCCTCCGCGAAGTCGCCCTGGGCGACGGCGAGGAGGTGCTGGGATGACCCAGAGCCTTGGATTCGCCGTCCAGGACTTCCTCGAACACAAGAGGGCCATCGGCCGCAAGTACCAGAGTGAGGAACGAGAGTTGCGGCTGCTGGTGCGCTTCGCCGAAGCCCACGGCGTGAGCGGGCTCGCCCAGCTGACACCGGCCCTGATCGAGGACTTCCTGGCCTCTCGGCCCAGGTCCCGTCCGCGCAGCTTCAATCATCTCCTGCATCTCCTGGGTGTCATCGGTTGCCTGCTCGACTGGGCGCTCACCCAGCAACGGTTGGAGACCTCACCGCTGCACGCCCGCCGGCGTCGAACCACGGCCGGACGGATCCCGTTCCTCTTCGACCCAGCCCAGGTTCGCCGGCTGCTCCAGGCTGCCGCTGCTCTGCCGGACAATCCTCGGGCACGTGGGCGGGGCCCGACCTATCGCGCCGTCTTCGCCCTGTGCCACGGGCTCGGGTTGCGCGCCGGTGAGGCCTGCGGGCTGCGCCTGGGTGACATCGATGTCGATCGGCACCTCCTCGTTGTGCGTGGCGGCAAGTTCGGAAAGAGCCGCCTCGTCCCACACGGGCCGCGCGTCGGCGAGCTGCTCGGCGAGCAGATCGAGCGGTGCCGGAACCGTGGCGCGGCGCCCGATGCCCAGACACCACTGTTCAGCTTCGATGAGCGCAGCTGTATCCATCCCGGCACTGCCAGCCAGACGTTCCATCAACTGGTCGTCGCGCTCGGGCTCGGCGTCCCCGAAGGGATTTCACCGACGCGGCTGCACGATCTCCGTCACTCGTTCGCGGTCGGCTGCCTGCTTCGGTGGTACCGCGAGGGTCTGGACCCATCGACCCGGCTCCATCAGCTCTCCACCTTCATGGGCCACGTCAGCCCCGCCTCGACGGCGGTGTACCTGACCATCAGCCGGGCGTTGTTGGACGAGGCGAGCCGACGGTTCGAAGCCTTCGCCGCACAGGTGTGGGTGGAGGCGGCGCGATGAGCGAAGCTCAGCCGCTCGGGCCCCTCTTGCACTCGTTCTTCGTCGACCACCTGATCGCGGCGAAGGGCCTCCGTCCGGCCTCGGTGCGCAGCTACCGGGACACGGTCCGGCTCCTCCTCCTGTTCGTCGCGGCCGACAAGAGGTGCAGGATCACCCGGCTTTCCCTCGGGGATCTCACCTTCGACCGAGTCATCAAGTTCCTGCGCCACCTCGAACAAGACCGAGGCAACCATGTCCGCACGCGCAACGGGCGGCTCGCTGCCCTGCACAACCTCTTCGAATACATCGCCGGACGATCACCAGAGATGCTCGTCGTCTGTGAGCAGGTGGCTGCCATTCCGATGAAAAGGCTGGCCCCGGCCGAGACGCGGTTCCTCGAACGAGACGAGGTCGAGGGACTCCTGCATCGCTTGCCGCGCGATGGCCGGCTCGCTCTACGGGACCGTGCTCTGCTGCTGTTCCTCGTTCGTCACGGGAGCACGGGTGCAAGAGGTGGCCGACCTGCGCGTCGAGCACCTGGATCTCGGAGAGCATCCCACCGTTCGTCTCCACGGCAAGGGTGACAAGTGGCGGAGAAGCCCGCTGTGGCACCAGACGGCAACACTGCTCAGTTCACTGCTTCAGTCCCTCGACCCGCCCTGTACGTCGGACGCTGCCGTATTCTCGGCACACGGGCATCCCCTCACCCGATTCGGCATCTACAAGATCGAGCGCCGGCACGCTGCGAGCCTGGATGACCACCGGACCAATCGCAGGATCAGCCCGCACATCTTCCGGCACACCGCCGCCGTCCACCTTCTCGAGGCCGGCGTGGAGATCAACGTGATCCGAGGCTGGCTGGGCCACGCCGATCTCACCACGACCAACCGCTACGCCGAGATCAACACGAAGGCCAAGGAAGCAGCGCTCCGAGCGGTTGAGCCTCCGGCTACTTTGGTGGGACCCCCCACCAAGCCCGTCTGGCGGTCAGACGAAACCCTCCTCAACTGGCTCGCTTCACTCTGAGCGTTATGTGCCCTCCGACGATGAACATCGGCCCCTGGCCCTTCGCCGGCACACCCGGCGGAGGGCTAGCGGGCACATAACGCAGTCGGGCACAGAACTTCGACAGCCTCAAGGCCGCGGTCCTCGAGGCCTCCCTCTATGACCCCGTGCTGGGCGAGCCGTACCGTCGGCTGGCCCAGCACTACGGGTTCCTGGTGAGCCCCACGCGCCCACGGACGCCCGAACACAAGGCTTGCGCATCAAACTGCTCCTCTTGGATTAGATGGAGTGCGATAGCGTAGTGGTGAACGCCGCCGGACGCGGATCCAGCCGGCCGCTGCTCTGCGATGCGCGTAGGCCGCGGTGCGGCACGTCACACCGCAGTACGTCTGAAGCTGACCGCGCTCTCCGCGCTCGGGCATCGGCTTGCTGCAGCGAAGGCACGCAATGAGGGCGGGCTCACCGGATAGTGCGTACAGACGCTGGCCCTTGTCGTTGTAGACGTACGAGACCAGCTGACCTCTGGTTGCCCGCTCCTTCACCGTGGAGGGATGCTGACCAAGCGCAACGCTTATCTCCTGGAGCGTGAGCATCCCCTGTCGACGCAGACGGCTGAAGCGGTTCTCGAGACGGTACCTCTGGCGGATGTGCCAGATGCTGCTGTTGGTGAACCGGTCCGCCACACCGGGACGCAGACCTCGGGCGTTCAGGATCTCGGCGATCTCGGCATCGATGTGGTCGTCGATCAGGCGATCGATTTCGGCCACCATCGCTGGAGCGGTCTTTCGCAGCTCTGGGGCTGGAACGGGCAAGGGGAGCCGGATCGTATGCGTGGCGCCGCCACGGAAGCGGATCTGAGCGACCACCGCATCGGCCTTCAGCAGCGTCACATCTTCCAGGAGCAGGCGGACCATGCGCTTCCGCTCCCGTTGCGGGGTGGCCGGATCGTGCCAGAGGCGCGGAAAGTCCGTCACCAGAGTCATGACCTGCCGACGCTGGTCCGGGCTGAGCACGCCGCCTTCGCCGGCGCGCTGACGTTCGTACTCTTCCTGGGCCGCGGCGAGTGCGCGCAATTTGGTGTTCCACTCGGCCTCCAGGGAATCGGCGACCAGACGGTTGTCCGGATCAACGCGGAGGTACCGCCGCTGGGCCAACTCCGCCTCGTAACGCGCGCGCTCCACTTGCTGGCGACGTATGCGGTCCACCTCCTGCGCGCGGGCCTCGAGCTCATCCTGGACCGCCAGCGCAACCTCCAGTGCCAGCGGACTCACCGTCTCCACCAACAGGTTGCCGATGGCACGATCGAGAGCGGCGCCGAGCACGCGCAGGCAGGGAGCGTGCGCGTTCTCGATCCCCTCACGCTGACAGCAGTACTCCGGCAGGACCTGGCTGTGGCTGACGTAGTAGCGGATCGTCATGCGTCCCCCGCACCGACCGCACACCGCCAGACCCTGGAGCAGCGCCGGGCCTACTCGTGGCGGGCCATGCCGCCGGTCGGCGCCGTAGGCCTGACCGTTGTCGCGCAGACGACGGAGGTTCTGCTCGGACTCCTGCCGCCAGGCCGCGTGGCGGGAGCGTCACCCCCCTCCAGTACCGGCACCACCCAGCAGATCGCCGCGAGTAGCGACGGTCTGCCAGTGCACCGCCTGCGAGACGCGCTACCTGGGAGAGCAGCGGTGCCCAGATTGCCAGCGGCCCTGCCGGCGGCTTGGTCCCGGAGGCCTCTGCCCCCATTGCGACGAGCCGGTAGCGCTCACCGATCTGTTCCCCATCTCATGAATGGAGCTGACCACGCTCCTACCCCTGCCAGCATCGATCCAGCCCGCGGTTCCCACCACTGGCATCCTCGCCAGCGGCGGCGTGATTGCCGTACAATACCCCCGCTGAGGTGTCCCCGCGCGAACGCACGAAAACCGGAGTCTCTCCAAAATCCGGGGCGGTTCAAACAGCTCATTGGAATGGACTTCGTTGGCACCGTCTGCTCCGCCCTTATTTGTGTTTCTAGCCGCGACGCTGAAGCCGCTGATGATGTTGAGCACGACGACACTAATCGACTTGATGCGTGTACTCCCGCTCGCAGGCTGCGTCACACCGATCGAGGGGCCGCAGCCTGTCGCGGCAAGCGTGAGGAGCAGCGCTGCTGCACGCTTGCCACCGAGGCTGTGGCTCACGAACTCGCGGTAGGGGCTTCTACAAGAAGCACGCTGCGGCTCGGCGATCGGTGGCCTTGAAAACATCCATGCACCCCCACTGTTCGCACGATTCCAAAAGTTGCAACCAAATCGGATCTTCTCGGTGCAGTTTCGGCCGATGATCGCCCGTCGGGTGACGCGCAGGCGCTCCGCGGCTCTCTGATTCCTTCCGATTTAGGGCTTTTCGTAACGGGTCGTTGTGGCTCGGCCGGGAATCCTATCCCATCGCTCACCGCTTGACCAAAGGTAATGGCCCGGTCCCGTCGCATCGGGGGGAGGGAACCAATGTCAGCAAAAGAAGCGTATATCACGGGCATCAAGCGCGCCTTCGGTGAAACCCCTTACGCAAAATGGTTGAAAGACGAAGGAGTTGCAGTCTACGAAGGATTCTCCGTGGAGGACGTACGAGATCTCGAAATGGCGCCGTGGCCCCGCGTGGGTGGCAACGCGGTCTTCATCACGCTCTACGCGCATATGGAAGCCAACATCGGCCTCTACTTAGTAGAGATCCCACCGAGTGCCAGTCTCGAACCAGAGCGGTGGGCTTGCCAGAAGATCCTGATCATTGAGCAGGGGATGGGGTCCACGGAGGCCTGGCAGGAGGGGGACTCGCGGAAGCATGTGTTTGAGTGGGGTAAGGGCAGCGTCTTCGCCATTCCCACCAATGCCAGGCACCGCATGCACAATCTTGGCCGCGAGCCGGTTAAGTTCATGGTCATGAATAGTGCACCGCAAATCATGAGGGGGTTCAACAGCGCCGACTTCATCTTTAATTGTCCGTTTACATTCAGGGAGCAGTACTCGGGAGACGACGACAAGTACTTCGTCGAGTCGAACACGAAATATCGTCGAGGTCGCCTGGGATTCCATAGCAATGCGTGGGAGACCAACTTCATCAGTGATGCGTGGGGTGCCCAGCTACAGGAGTCAATGAAAGCCTACGGCAATATGTCGAATAGCTTCCGCATGGCCAACAAAACCTACGGCGGGACGATCCATGAATGGCCGGCCGGCCGCTACCACCAGGCACACTACCATCATCCGGGGGCGCTGCTACACACGCTTCGCTCCGAGGGTTTCGTGATGCTCTGGCCGTACGAAGCGGGAATGCGTCCATTCGAGTCTGGCCTTGGCGACGAAGTGGTGATCGAGCCATTCAAGGCGGGAGGCCTTTATAGTCCGCCCGGTAATTGGTTCCACGCGCACTTCAACACCGGGGAAGGGCCTTGTCGACAGATTGCTTTCTTTGGTGGAACCGGTTTCGGCAACGTGGCGCCGCGCCGCGAAGGTCGCGATGGTGAGGAATTCAATGAGACACACGAGAGCGTGAGCGATGGCGGGCGCGCGATCAGATACTGGCAGGAAGACCCAGAAGTCCGGCGACTTTACAAGTCGATGTTGGACGATAAGGGCATCCCGTTTGATATGCCCGACTCGCTTTTCGAACGGCCCGCTGAAGTGCCCGCCTGAACGTTCGTCGTAACGCCGACGCAGACATTAGTCGAGTCGCGGTGATTGGGGTAAAAGCATGTCATACAAGGACGCATACATCACGGGTATCAAGAAAGCTTTTGAAGAGACCCCGTATGCAAAGTGGCTCAGACAAGAGGGAGTCGCGATTCACGAGGGGTTCACGGTAGAGGATGTGCGCGAGCTAGAGCTCGCGCCATGGCTACGCATCGGCGGAAGCGCAGTCTTTATCACCCTTTACGCGCAGATGGAATCGGGAGCGGGTCTCTCCATCGTGGAGATCCCGCCGGGCCGAAGCCTCGAACCCGAGCGCTGGTGCTGCCAGAAGATCCTGATCGTCGAGCAGGGGGTGGGGTCGACCGAGATCTGGCAGGAAGGAGACGCTCGCAAGCACGTATTCGAATGGGGCAGGGGAAGCGTATTCGCAATCCCCACCAACGCCTGGCACCGAATGCATAACCTGGGACGCGAACCAGCCAAGTTTATGGCTATGACGAATGCGCCCCAGGTCATGAGAGGCTTCGATAGCTCGGACTTTATCTTTAACTGCCCCCACGCGTTCCGAGACCTGTACTCCAGCGACGACGACAGGTTCTTTATCGAAACGAATGACAAGCATTCGACCAAGGGCCGGCCGGGCCGAACGACCAACCGCTGGGAGACCAACTTCATCCGGGACGCCTGGGGCGCTGATCTGCAGGACTACCAGAAGGCCTACGGCGGCAGGGGAGAGGGGTTCATCATGTCCGGCAATACAGGCGGAGTTCACGAGTGGCCAGTAGGACGCTACCACCAAGCTCACTACCACCATCCGGGCGCGCTGCTCCACCCGCTCCATTCAGAGGGATTCGTCATGTTGTGGCCCTACCAATTGGGGATGCGGCCATTCGAGTCCGGTCACGGAGATGAAGTGGTGATTGAACCCTGGAAAGCCGGCGGGCTGTATAGTCCTCCGGGCAACTGGTTTCACGCGCATTTCAATACCGGTCCCGTGCCAGCCCGACATCTCGCTTTCTATGGGGGGACTGGATTTGGCGACGTGATCCCGCAGCGCGCAGACGACTTCAGTGCGATCCACGAGAGTGTCCGCGAAGGTGGTCGCCAGATCGACTACTCAGAAGAGGATCCGGTGGTCCGCCGCCTGTACAAGACCATGCTGGATCAGAAAGGGATCCCGGTCGACATGCCCGATTTTCTGTTCGAGCGTCAACGGCCCTAAGGACACGAGTTTGGACAAACTTCAACTCGCCGCTTGTGAAGACGCAGCGGGCCGGGCTTGAAAGGTGAGAGTCTTGGTGTCTGTGGAGCCATCACGCTGCGCGTCTGGCGGCCCCGCGGACCACCGGGGAGCGTTTCCGGCGGCCCGGCCGCTGTCCGTCGGGGCGCCCAGGCGCTTTTACTCGGGGTTTGGGCGCGCAGGCCCGGTGCTGCCGGTGTGACTACAGACTCCGTGGTCCACCTCTGGATCGGGCGGGGTCTTGTGCGTGACCACGGGTACATGCAGCGGTACCGAGGCGGAGCTTCGGTAGTATAATGCCAGTCGTTCAAACTTAGCGTTTCCCGTGGCACGCCCGCGCTAGCTAGCGACTCTGGAGGCTCCAATGGCAGGGTTAGGCGATCGCAGTGATGAAAACGATATCCTGACGTTCGCCCTCAAGGAGCGAGAGCGTCGGCAAAGTTCTCCAGTGCTCGTCCCTGGGGACGAGGTACGCCGTCGCCTGAACAATCCTGAGCTTCTCGGGATGGTGCACTTAATTGATCCGAAGCTCGGGTTTGGTGTTCGCTCGATCCGTCTCTGGGTTAACTTCTACGGGAACGACGAAGGCAATCTGGGCTGGAAGGTCTTGGGACATCGCCACCTAATCGACGCGGTGATTCATGTCCTTCGCGGACGTGGTCACAGCATCATTGACGGGGCCCGGTACGACTGGGAGGCAGGGGACTTCTTGTGCGTCCCCACCTACGCCTGGCATCGACACGTAAGCACGGGGGAAGAGGCTTTCAAGTACATCGCGGGGACCACCACTCCGTTCTCAATGGCGCTTGGTGTCTCGGTACACGAAGACGAACGGTATCCGGAGTACTGGGTATTCGCGCAGAAGAGCGAAGAGGCCCGCACTACGCTCATCCCCGGCGGGGCCGAAGTTCCGGAACTCCCGGGGAGTCAGTCGAAAGCGGCCTTTCGCGGCGATCAGGCCTTGCAGGCGCACCTCTATGAGCACGAGGTGGCCTTCGCTGCAGACGAAGAACAGCGGAGACGAGTGGGACGGGTGCTAGTGAAGAGCTCCGATGTCAACTTTGGCCATACCCGAATGGGACGGGTGGCGTACATCGTTGATCCGCGTCTCGGTTTCAACACAAAGGTCATGTCGACGCTGCTAGCGGAGGTCCCACCGGGGCATCATTCTGGTGCCCACCGGCATCTGTACGAAGAAGTGAACTATGTGCTCGCCGGCGAGGGCTACTCCATCGTGGAGGACCGTCGCTATGAGTGGCAGTCCGGCGATGCGCTATGCATTCCCGTGTTCTCATGGCATCAGCATTTCAGCACGGGTGCAGAGACGGCCCGATTTCTCGTCCACACGACACGCCCAGCAATGGAAAACCTTGGCTATCAAGTGACGCAGCAGGGCGAAACCGCTGACTATTGAGTGACTTTTTTGGGGAGACGGGAATTCCGTGCGCCGCGGCCCTACGGGGTACCACCACTGACAACCGTGGTCTACGCTTGGATCAGGCGCGATTGGGGGATGCTTCGCATTCGTGCGTCACCACGGTTGAATGCAGCGGTGCTCCCTACGGCGGCGAAGCCGCGTCGCGAGTTGCTAGACTCCAGAGAAGAGCGTGAGGGGGCGCGATATGACCGCAACTGATGTCCCGACAAACCTGGCGACCTTCATCGAGCAGATTAACTCGATCTTCCATCAGTATTGGGGCGGGCACTACGAGGTCGTGAAGACTTTCTTTGGACAGCCGCGACCGCCGGAGCAGCTGCTCAGGTGGCTCGATCTCCAACTGTACAAAGAGATCCACGTCGTTCCCGTGAAGGCGCAGCAGCTGATCGACATGTATAACAAGCTGGACGATGAGGTGGAGCGGGGCGAGTACGAGGCCGAGGCGTACGAGCTGGCCGACGAGGTGCAGCACTACCGACTGCTCGCGGATGTGATGGAAATGATCACCGGGAAGCGCCGGCCGGCACTCGAGTTCAAGGCAACGCCTGAGCAAGTGGAGCTCGAGGCTGTGCGTCGCAGGTACAGTCGCGGCAGCCCCCTTGTCCGATCCATCAGCGGCTTCGGGCCCGGTGGCGGGACAGCATTCGGGGCGGCTGGGTCTATGATCGAGGGGGGTCCGGCGGAGCGGCAGCTCGCCGCAGCGTTCAAGGTGATCTATCGGCAAGAGCTTGAACACTACAACAAGAACCGCTTCACCTTCGACCGTAGGGCGCTCGAAGCGAACCCCGGGGAGTACCCGGAGTCGCTCGAGTACGCTCGCGAGCTAGCACGAAGTCACTTTCTGATGCGAAACGCGTCATTCAGTCAACCACTCCCACCGCAGCGCGTGGCAGAGATTGAGGCGGGCCAAGTGACTCCCTACGTTCCGCCGCGCCTGTATTGACGTGCTTCTTCCCCGGAAGAGGGATGCGGCACGCACCGCATGCCCGGACTCGATGTCACCCGTGGCTGAGAGGGTGCTCTTGTGAGCCATATTCCCTGCGCTCACGTTCTTTTTGAGGAGATCCCACCGTGATCTGGCGTCTTCTTCCAATTGCCTCGGTGGTGCTCGTGGTCGTGGCCGGTTGCGTTCCGTCTGCTCCAACCGAGAATAGATCCGGCGGGGAGGGCGGCGGCCAGCAGGCTCCTCGAACCAAGAGCCTCACGATCGGCGTCACGACGGGCGTGCAGGCCATGAGTATCTTGGGCGCCAGCACGACGGTCGGCGGCTGGGGCACCGTCAGCGAGCTGCATTCGAATGGACTGATCACGAGCGACGTGCACACCCGGGCGCTGGTCGGTCGCCTGGCTGAGGGGGTGCCCTCGCTGGAGGATGGCTCTATTTCGGTCCTGCCGGATGGTCGCATGAAGGTAATCTACAAGTTACGAAGGGAAGTGACCTGGCAGGACGGCGCTCCCTTCACCGCTCACGACCTGGTCTTCTCCTACACGTTCATGTCCAACCCAGGGATCCCTTCGAACTTGAACGAAGGGGTCAATCAGATGGCAGCAGCGGAGGCGCTCGACGATCATACATTCGTGACTTATTTCCGGGAACCGTACTATCTGGGCGGAGCCCTCGGACTCCGCCGATTCTGGCCCCAGCCGGCGCATGTGCTGAGGGAACCGTTCGAACAATACTTGGCAACAGGGGACTCGGATCCCGTAGTGAACCATCCTTACTGGACGTCGGACTACGTGCATTTGGGCCCATTTCGGCTGAGATCGTTCGATCCTGGCGAGGGGACCGACTACGAGGCCTACGGGAACTACTTCCTCGGTCGGCCCAAAGTCGACGTCGTCAGAGTGCGGACCTACTCGGACCAGAACACGCTTTTCGCGCACCTCTTGGCGGGCTCAGTCGACATCCTCGCAGATACGGCGCTGTCCACCGACCTCGCCGTGCAGCTTAAAGAGCAGTGGGACAGCAGCGGCGAGGGCACCCTATTCTTGCGGTCGGGCGGGACCAGGTTTCTCTCGCCCCAGATGCGACTGTCGGTCCAGCAAGAACCAGCCGTCCTGGACCCGCGCGTGCGCGCTGCTCTCTATCATGCGATCGATCGTGAGGAGCTGACCAGCGGGACCGGCTTCAAGGAGCAAGCAGCCTGGTCGCTGCTACCTCCGGGCGATCGACTGTACGAGGCGACGAAGGACGGCTTCCGCCGCTACGCATACGACCCCGATCGGGCGAAGGCGATTCTGCGCGACCTGGGCTGGGCGGCGGGCACGGATGGCGTACTGCGGAACGCCGCGGACGGACGCCCGTTCCGCACGCAGATCTGGGTCACGGGTAGCTCCCGAGCGTGGGAGATGCCCGTGTTCGCTGACTTTTGGCGTCGCATCGGGCTGGAGGTCGAGGAGCACCAGATCCCCGGCCCGCAGGCGCGGGACAATGAGCTGCGCGCGAGCTACCCGGGGTGGGAACCCAGCTCCTCCGGCGCCGGTGACTCAGTGCTTGGACGGCTCGAAGGGCCGGCGGCGGCGCCGGCGAACCGGTGGACCGGGAACCGTGGTGGCTTCGAGGAGCCGCGGGCGCAGGAGCTGCTCGCCCGTTACTACACGGCCCTGTCCGAACCCGAGCAGTTTCAGGCCATGAACGCAATCAGCGACTACGTTGTGGCCGAGCTGCCCTTTCTGGTGACCTATTACAACACGGACTTGATCGGCATGCGCCGAGGCATTGCCGCCTTCGACGATCTTGGTGGTGGTGCCCAAGCCGGCCAGCCCTACGGCACCTACACCCGCAACGCCCACCTTTGGGGCGTTCAGTAGTACCTCTCCCCGGGAGACGAGCTTGGGGGCAAGGCGGCGACGGGCTCGGTTGTCACTTGGGAGCCCGACCTCTCGAGGCGGCGGAATAGCCAGCAGTGGACAGCATCCTGGCCCGATCCGTCGAGGTCGATCGACGATGACCCCGTAGAGGGTGTCGCCTGCGAGCAGGTCGTGTTTCGGGGTGGGAATGCCACATTGGGTCGATGTTGGGTATGCTCGGACCAACTGCGAAGGCGGAGCAGCCCTTGCGGCGCAAGGTCCGACAGGGAAGGACGGCGCTTGGGTATGCGCAGGGGATGAGGGCACGTTGACACATGACTGCCGGGCGGTACAATGCACCACCGGCGCCGGGAGGAGGCCAATGCCATTCCGTGATCTACGCGAGTTCATCGCGGCGCTGGGGCCGCTAGGGGAAGTGGAGACCGTCGAGGGAGCCGATCCGCACCTGGAGATCGGGACCATTAGCGAGCTGAACTACGAACGCAGGGGTCCGGCACTCCTCTTCGACCACATCAAAGGCTACCCGCGAGGCTACCGCATTCTGACGAACGCCCTGGAGAGCCTCCCCCGGGCCCTGCTTGCCCTCGACCTTCCACCCACCCTCAGAATGGACGAGGCGGTCGAGGCATACGAGCACAAGATGGACACCTACAGTCCCGTACCACCGGTCGAAGTAGAGTCGGGGCCGGTCCTGGATAACGTCTTCATGAGGGATCAGATCGATCTGGAGGCGTTCCCGACGCCCTTCTGGCACGAGGAGGACGGTGGCCGCTACATCGGCACCGGCTGCATCGTGATCCAGCGGCACCCGGACACTGGCGCCGTCAACCTCGGGACCTACCGGGTGATGGTCCACGACAAGACGACGGCCGGCCTCTACATCTCGCCCCACCACTCTGGCGCCATCATCGAGAAGATGTACTGGGAGCGAGGGCAGAGCTGCCCAGTTGCCGTGGCCTTCGGTATGGACCCTCTCCTCTTCGTGGCCGGCGCATCGTACTTCCGGGACGAAGACATCCCCGAGTACGAGCTGGTCGGGCACGTGCGAGGGGCACCGGTCGAAGTGATCAGGGAGGAAGTGACGGGGCTCCCGATCCCGGCGACAGCGGAGATCGTCATCGCCGGCGAGGTCCCACCCCCCGATGTAGTGGCTCAGGACGAGGGACCCTTCGGAGAATGGACCGGCTACTACGCCTCGGGCACGCGTCCGGAGCCGGTCATCCGCATCCACGCGCTCTATCACCGCAACGCCCCCATCATCCTGGGCATGCCTCCGGTCAAGCCGCTGGGTCCGACGAGCCATTTCGGTATCGTCACCGACGGCGGGAACTACAAGGAGCAGCTCGGTCGGGCCGGCGTCGAGGAGGTGCTCGACGTCTGCCGACTCTCGACCCCCGGGGTCATCGTCATCCAGCTTCGCCAGCGATACCCCGGCCACGCCATGAAGGCGGCCCTCGGACTCGTCTCGACCTACATGGCCCATGTAATCATCGTGGTGGACGAGGACATCAATCCCCATGATCCGAACGACGTGCTCTGGGCCGTCGGGACGCGCTGCGATCCCGCGACGACGGTCAGCATCCTCGGCGGGTGCAACGCCAGCGCGCTCGACCCGCGCATCCCACCCGAGCGCAAGGCACGGGGCGATTTCACCTCGTCAAAGCTCATCATCAACGCGTGCAAGCCCTACGATTGGAAGGACGAGTTCCCGAAGACCAATGTGGCGAGTCCGGCGTTGCGGCGGCAGGTCCTCACGAAATGGACGGACCTGTTCCCGTCCGGGTAGGAGGGATACGTGCAATCACACGAGTCCAGCGGCCGATTCGCGAACCCGGCGGTCACCCGCTCTCGCCTCGTCCTGGAGATGGCGTATGAGCTGACCGCCGAGCCGACGTGGCTTCCCAACCAGGCTCGCGTCGATCTCCGCCAGCCTGGTGGGCACAAGCCCTGGGAGTTCTCCTTGTTCGGAAGCGACGCCCCTAGTGCGATCGATCTCGTGGCGCGAGGCGAGGTCCAGGTGGCCATCGTCAACCCGGCGGAGCCGCTGGCGCTTGCTGAGCGGGGCATCGGGCCCTTTGCCGAGCCCGTGCCGCTCCGGATCATCACCGTCATCCCCTCCTACGACCAGTTTGCTTTCGCCGTGCGGGAGCACACGGGACTCACGTCGCTGGCGGATATTCGGGATCAGCGCTTCCCGCTCAAGCTCTCGATGCGCGACCGCCCCGATCATTCGGGTTACCTGATCGTAAAGCAGGTGCTGAGCGCCCTCGGGTTCTCCATGGAGGATATCGTGGCCTGGGGCGGCGAGGTCCGGGTTCATGGCTTCCCGCCCGATGTTGAGGCAGCTGCACGCGGCGAGGTGGACGCCATCTTCGACGAGGCAGTGGATAACTGGCTGCCCCGTGCCCTAGGCGCCGGGTTGCGCCCTCTGCCCTTGGACGAGCCGCACCTACGTTCGCTGGAGGCAGTAGGCCTCCGACGCGGCGTTATCGCGGCGGCCGAGTATCCGGGGCTGGAGCGGGATGTACCGACCCTCGACTTCAGCGGCTGGCCCGTTTATACCCATGCGAGCGTCCCGGACCCCGTTGTCCGTGTCTGCTGCGCCGCCTTGGAGGCATGCAAGGACCGGATCCCCTGGCAGGGGGAGGGACCGCTCCCGCTTGAGCGGATGTGCGTCGACGCGCCGGACACACCGCTTACCGTCCCACTTCACCCGGCCGCGGAGGACTTCTGGCGGGAGCGCGGCTACCTGTCCTGAGGCGCCTATCATCGCACACTGTTAGAACGTCGGGAGCGAGCGGCCCGCGTCGACCGGGAGCAGCACACCGGTGATGAGGCGGGCATCGTCCGAGGCCAGGAAGAAAATCGCAGCGGCGACATCGTCGGGCGTGTGGAGCTCACCGAGAGGAGCCTCGGCCTTCAGACGCTCGATCTGTTCAGGCCGTCGGAGGAGGTCGCTCGTGAGGGTCGGCCCGACGAGCAGGGCGTTCACGCGGATCTTCTGGTGTGCGTGGTCGAGGGCCATCGCTCGGGTCAGGGCGCCGAGGGCTGCCTTGCTGGCCGAGCGGAGCGCCCGCCCTTTCACCCCGTGGGCCGCAATCGACGAGATGTTCACGATTGCACCGCCGCCCCCGTCGGCCATCCGAGGGATAGCGGCGCGGCAAAGGGCGATGACGCTCTTGAGGTCCGCCGCCATCTCCTCGTCGAACTCCTCGTCGGCAATCTCCAGGATAGTGCCGAGCACCCGGCGCGCAGCTCCGTAGTTGACAAGGGCGTCGATCCGCCCGAACCGCGCGATAACCTCGTCCACCATCGTTGCGGCTTCGGCCTCGTCCCGCACGTCGCCGGTGAGGGGCAATGCGACGCTGCTCGCTGGGGCAGTACCTGCCGCTGCTTCCTCGCCATATCGCAGCGGAGCGAAGCAGCCAGCCACTCGATATCCCTCCTGGGCGAACCGTGCCGCGACAGCCGCTCCTACCTCGCTGTCTGCTGCCGTCACAAGGGCAACCCGGCTCCGAGTGACCAAGCCTCACCCCCTCACCTCGCCCGCGCCGAACGGGGCGCGGGCGAGGCAGATCACACGCGCTCCAGCTCTTCCGTCCCGCGGATGTACACGACCACGTTCTCCTTCGGGTTGCGGATGGTGTGCTTTGGATCTCGACCCTGCTGCAGGTCCTCGAGGGCCTGTGAGTAGATGTTCCGCATGGCTATGAGGACCCGGTCGATGGTCGCCAGGTGCTCCTGCTGCCGGTCGACGATCGGCCCCTGCGTCTCGTTCACCATGTTGTCCTGGCAGAGATAGCCCTTAATTGCCGTGCCCGGGGCATTCACCGGGATTCCGGAGATGGTGTCCACCTGCTCGTAGTTGCGGAAATACTCGTTCTCTGGCCCCGGCTGCGCATACGCTTCCGACTCCGGCCATCGGAAGGTCGTTCCGTCAGACCAGGATGGCGAGAAGGCCGCCTGGAAACGCATCGTCGAGGTATCGTCAATGGGCACGTACCAGGACTGGAACTTCTGGACCAGGCCCTTCCCAACCCGACTGCTCTCCTGGACACGCAGGAAGCCTGCTGGCATGAAGAAATAGGTGTAGACGAGCGTGAGCACGCCGAGCGTGACGTCCGGCAAGTTCGACTTCTGCCAGATGCCGTACACCGTCTCCTCGAAGGTGATCTCCGGCTTCGGCATGGCGGCGAGCCGGTGCTTCACCTTCGACCAGTTGTCCATATGCAGGTACGAGAAGTGGGCCGTATCCAGTGCGCCCTCCACATTCTGCAGGTAGTTGCTGTTGATCTGGTAGGAGTCGGCCTTGCGGCTCCCGTCGTCGCGGACGAGCACCTCGTAACGGGGGAGTAGGGGCGTTCGGTCGGTAGGTCCCATGTAGGCGAAGATGAGTCCGCCTAGCTCCTGGCACGTGTACGCTGAGTGGCGGATCTTGTCTTTGTATGTGCTCTCCTCAGGCTCCGGCGGCTGCTCGAGGCAGCGGCCTCGATAGTCATAGAGCCAGCCGTGGAATGGGCAACGGATGCCGCCATCCTCGACCCGGCCATAGGCCAGGGAGGTGCCGCGGTGAGAACAGTGTAGGCCCAGCAGCGCCGGCCGACCGGCATCGTCCCGAAAGAGCACGAGCTCCTCGCCCATGACCCGGACCTGCTTCGGCTTGTCCCCAGATTTGATCTCCTCTGTGAGGCCAACGGGCTGCCAGTAGCGGCGCAAGAGGCTGCCCATCGGCGTACCCCGGTCTGTCTTTGCGAAGATCTCGTTGTGCTCCTTTGATAGCATGCAACTCTCCCTGCAGTGCTGTCCGCGCGATGAATACAACGCCTACGCGTTGTCCTCTGGTCCCCTCCCTGCGGCGGGCCTCAGGGCGAAGCGGTCTTTCTCCGCTATTCGGTCACTTCCCACTCGAAGATGTTCCAGGTTATCCCTTGCTGCGGACCGAAGTTGCCGGTCGGCCCCTGCACCTTGTTCTTCGCCAGGATGATCTCCGGCCGATACAGCAGCGGGCCATAGGCTGCCAGTTCTGACATCCGCCGGTGAAGCGCGATCGTCGCACCACGACGCGCCTCCGGTTGGAGGTCGGTCATGATGATGCCATGCAGCCGGTCCACCTCCCGGTCCTGAAAGCTGCCGCGGTTCAGCCCGGCGAACTGATTCTCCGGTGTCGGGAGGTCCGCTGAGGTAAAGGGGAAGTGCTCGGGTGCGATGCTCCGCCCGTTGAGCGCCATGCCGGGGTATCCGGTCCGCATCTCGGCGTCCCGCGCCCGCGCGGCGGGCACGATGAACAGGCTCGAGTTGACGCCGATCGCCTTGATATTATCGGCAACGATCGTCGCCTCCCGCTCCTGTCCGGCGCTCGATCGCACCTCCAGATCGAGCGTCTGGCCGGCCGAGTTCGCGATGGACCCTCCATCTCTGGCCTGCTGCCAGCCCGCTTGAGCGAGCAGCACTGCTGCCCTGGCCGGGTCCGGTGGGTACTTGGTGAGCGTGCGGTCGATGTCGGGGAAGACGGGGTCCGTCCGTAGGACGAAGGTGTCTGCAACCGAGCCCAGCCCATAATTGACCACGTCGACGATACCCTGCCGGTCGATCGCGTGGAGCAACGCCTGCCGGACCCGGACGTCAGAGACGGCCTGCTGCCATCCTTGCACGTCACGATACTGGAATTCGACGAAGCTCAGGCGCGTCTCCCACGTCTTGAGATACCCTTCTCCGCTGGCCACCCACTGATCGCGTGCAATGGCCGCCTCAGGCGCCCGAATGCCCGGCGTGGTGATGATGTCGACCTCGCCAGAGAGCAGATTGGTCAGCATGAGGTTCGAATCGGAAATGAAGCGGATATCAAGCGTATCGAGCTTGGGGGGGCCGAGCAGCCAGTCGGGATGCGCGCGGGCGATGAGGCCCGCGCCGGGTGTCCACTGCTCCACCCGAAAAGGCCCGGTTCCCACGTAGCTCCGGCTCCATTCTTCCCCGGCCGCGAAGTTCGGCTTATTCGTTCGGTACTTCTCTTCCAACAGGTGTCGCGGCAGCGGGTTGAGCTCCCGATCACCCAGGAGGTTTGCACGAGTGTATGTCTGGCTCCACGTGATGACCAGCGTGTAGTCATCGCTCGCCTCCACCGCGGACATCAAGGCTTCCGGCATGCGCTCGAGAACGGGGATCTCCGGGTCGACGTAGACCCCATAGGCGAACACGAAGTCGTGGGCGGTGAGTGGTGCCCCGTCGTGCCACCGTCCGTTCTCTCGGAGCCGATAGGTCGTGACCATCGTACCGTCCGGGTTCACTTCCCAGTCACCATTCTCTTGGGTCGGGATCTCCAGGGCGATCAGCGGGTGAGATGCGCCGTTGAAATCGTAAAAGGTGAGGGTGGAGTTAAACACCCAGTTGGTCTCAGCGACACCCGAGCCCGTGAGGAACTTCCGGTGGAGGTGCTCTGGCTCGAACGGCCAGGCCATGTGGAGCGTGCCCCTCGGGCGAGGTGCCTCCCCGGCGTCCCTCGGTTCGGTCGGCGCCGCGGGCTGGTGCGCCGACGGACTCGCACACGCCGAGAGGAGGAACACTAAGATTATAGCAACCACCGTTGAGCGACCTAGAAGCCTGCTCACCATGTTTGTTCGAGCCATCGGGCCACCTCGTGTTCGCTTCTGTTTTCCGTGCACCGTGCCCCACGGATTCGCCGGCCTGCGTGCGGGCCGCCGGCTACTCCGTCACTTCCCACTCGAGGATGTTCACGGTCCCGTTCGCGCGCAGCTCATCGTCAGACCCCCGAGATGGGCTCCATCTGAATCGGGGTGCCCCGCTTGGCGCACTCCTCCGCGAACAGACCGGTAACCTCTTTCAGCAGCTCAGGTGAGAAGTCTTCGAACAGAAGCATACTGCCGCCATTGCGCGTGCTGCGCATGGTGCCCTCGCTGAGACGATTGACCTTGTAGCGCTTGCTGCTCAACTTGAGGGCCAGGTACTGGGCGGGCTCGGAGCTGACGATGGCGTGCTGGTGCCACCACCAGCTCGGCGGCACCAGCACGGTCCCCGGCCTCCAGAACGCTTGAATCTTCTCGCCCCCGTCCGGCCACATCAGGCTGTACCCCTCGCCGTTGAGCCACAGGACGTGGGCGCCGGGCCCGTGGCGGTGGATATTGGTGAACGTCCCTCCCGGTAGCACCAGGGTGTGGGAGCCGAGTACCCCCTCGCCCACCTCGAAGCTCGCACCTTGCGTTCCGCTACCCCGCGACGACCGGTGGAACGGAACCGCATTGATGTCCCACACGAAGTTGGTGAAGATGATGTCCGTGGGGAGGTCCCAGCCGGTAAAGACCTCCGTCTTGTATGTCGGTGAGAAGTAGTCCTCCTGGCTGTCGTACCGACGAGGGAAGCGCGCCGGGTTGTCGAAGATGAAGTCATCATTGCGGATGAGATTCATCATGATGGGCGCTGTGGTGACTGCGATGACGCGCACCGGTTCCGCGCCCGAGACGTTAAAGTGCTGGTACCAGGCGTTGATAGGGAGCGCGAAGAGGCTTCCCGTCTGCCACTCGAACGTGTTCTTGCGCCTTCCCTCGTGCCAGACGCTGGTAGCACCCCGCCCTGCGAGCACGTAGACCAGCTCCTCGAACAGATGCCTCTGGGGCTCGAGGGCCTTGCCGGGCGGGATCTCACAGACATAGGCGTTGTTCATGTCGCCGGTGCCGTCGAGCTGGATATGGACCGCGTCGCCGCCCATACGGGACCACCACCGAAGCGGCACCGTGTAGACGTCGTCGACCTTATAGCCGCGGATCAGCTCCAGCCCCTCACGGGTTACCCACTCATCGTAGTAAATGCTGTTCCAGCGTGGCGGGGCTCCTTCCCGGCCCGCCGTCCCGTCGGGAGCCCTACGCTCTGACATCACCCACTCCTTCCCACGGGGTCCTGAAACAGTGGCGCCCATTTCTCGCGCACCCGCCGACGCTGCTCGTCGCTGGACCGATTCACGGGCGGAAACTCGTCGCGCCATTCCCAGGGTCGACAGGCGACGATGAGCGCTCGGCTGCTCACCGTGGCGCCTTTCTTCCGCTCCGGCCGGATCATCGGATCGAGGGGACTCGACGGACAATCCCGCTGGATCTCGAAGGCGGTCTCGGGGTCCGTGCGGGTGGCGATCGCCCACAACACGTCCTCCGGATCGGAGGGGTCGATGTCGTCGTCAACCACGATCATCATGCGGCACATGCTGTGCATGAGACCGGATGCGACCCGTGCCGCCTGTCGGGCATGTCCCGCGTACTGCTGCCTGATGGCAACGACAGTGGTGAGGCCCCCGCCGGTATTGAGGGCGTAGACCCCCCGGATGCCGGGGATGCCGGACTTCTCGAGCCCATCCCAGACAGCATGAATAGCGCCCGCGGGAGGGCAGGCGAGGGTGTCGATCGGGGGCTTCAGGGGTGGCTCGCCGTGCAGCAGGGGATCGCTGCGATGGTAGATCGCATGCACGCGCATCACCGGGGCCATCTGCTCGCCACCGGCGTAGTACCCGGTGTACTCGCCGAACGGCCCCTCCAGCCGTGCCACCTCGGAGGGAGGTGGCATCTCCCCCTCGATCAGAACCTCTGCTGTCGCCGGCATCGGGAGGCCGGTCCGCGGACCGCAGATGACGTCGATCGGCTCCCCCTTGGCGAACCCCGCGTACTGATACTCGTTCGTCCCCCACGGGACCCCATTGGTCGAAGCGAGGAATACGTAGGGCTCGGTGGCGATCGCGACCACCATCGGGGCAGGTTTCCCCTGGCTCCACCACTTTCTCACGTGAAGAGCGCCATGGTGGAAGGGGGTGATGTGCATGCCGAGCGTCTTTGGGTCATGAATCATGGAACGATAGGTGCCGACATTGACCCAGTGTTCCTCCGGATCGCTCGTAATCACGGCGCAGCCGGTCCCGATGTACGGACCGCCATCGCGCTCGTGCCATTTCGGTGTGGGGAAGCGGGTGAGGTCGACGTCGGCGCCCTCCATGACGTTCTCCATGACGCCCCCCGTGCTCACCTCTCTGGGTGGGACGGGTCGAAAGTCCTGCATCCGCTCGCGCCACACCTTGAACATCTCAAAGGGGCTTGCTTCGACCGGCAGGTCGAGGGCGATGGCAGTGCGGGCGGGCGTCGAGTACGGCTTCGCGGCGATGCGGTAGCCGGGGGGGTGGCCATTGATACGATCAAAGAGGAGCATCGGGCCCCGGCGCTCGCACATCAATTCGGTGAGGGTTCCGATCTCGAGATCGCAGTCCGCGCCCTCGACCACCATCGCGTCGCCACGCCGCTCGATCTCCGCGACAAACTTGCGAAAGTCTCTCCACATGATCTCAAACCTCCGGGTGCTGCGCCATGCGTCCTGCTCAGGATACGGCTCGCGCTCGCGTCGCCCGTGACGCGTCACGCATTGGACCTAAAGGTCCGCGCTTTCGCCCTGCTGGGTACCCGACGGGCCGACGTTCTCCATCCCCGGCCGGGTGTTGTGGGCGAGAATCCGCTGCACTCGCGGGAGGGTCGACCCCCCTGCGAGTCGCGGACGGGTGATTGCCGGTGTCGCTCCATCTCCCCTCGGCGGTCGTCACGCTCCCGAGCCCGCTGGCGTGCTGGCGGCGCTCACCGTTCGCCGATGGCATCCTCGCTTCCTCCAGGTCGTCCACTCCGCCCGGCGCTCGAGAGAGCCCGGAGCACCGTCTCAGGTGCCAGGTGAGAGTCGTGAATCCGCCCGCCGAGGTGCCAGATGGCATCCTCCACGGCATTTGCCACGACGGCCATCGGTGGGATGGCGCCACCTTCACCCATGCCCTTGGCGCCCAGGGGACTGAAAGGTGTCGGACACTCGACGTGGGCGATCACCAGGGGCGGGATGTCGGTAAAGCGTGGGAGCAGGTAGTGCATGAATGAGTTGGTCAGCAGTTGCCCACTCTCGTCGTAGACGAAGTCCTCCGTCAGTGCCCACCCGAGCCCGTGGATAACACCCCCCATCGTCTGGCCGTGAACGATCATGGGGTTCATCAGGCGGCCGCAATCCTCCACCGCGACGTACCGGAGCACCTTGACTCCGCCGGTTTCCGGGTCCACCTCGACCAGGGCGCCGTGACACAGGCCCGTGAACGTCGCTGCCCCGCGCCGGCCCTCTCGGGAGCCGGGGTTCACATTCGGCCAGCTCCAGAGGAACGTTGCCTGTAGGTCCACGTCGGGCACTCCGAAGCTTTCGGGCGCGCGGTGCGCTCGGTCGGCCAGGTCCCGTAGGGTGACGCTGCGCTCCGGTCCGTCGGTGGCCACGATCTGTCCATCGCGGAACTGGATGCGCTTCGGGTCGGCGTCCAGCAGATTTGCAGCCAGGCCCGCCAGCTGATCCGCTAGCTTTTTAGCGGCGCCATGCGCGGCCGGCGCCCCCGTCGAGGCGAACTTCGACCCGTACGTTCCGGACACAGTCGTGTAAGCCATGGTCCGCGAGTCCAGGTCCACGGTGACGTGCACCGACTTCGGGTCCACATCGAAGCGATCCGCGACGATCTGAGCGATGGTCGTCTCGTGCCCTTGGCCCTGGGCGAGCGTCGGCACCTGCGCACTCAAGCGCCCGTCAGGTCCGAGGCGGATCGTGCCCACGTCGATAGGGTTCGGTCCGCCCAGCTCCACGGCCATGCCCACCCCGATGCCGAGCAGTCGCCCCTGGGTGCGGGCCTCAGCCTGGAGGCGCCGTAGGTCCTTGTACTCCAGAAGCTCCGCCGTCTTCCGGAGCAGCGCGGGTGGATCACCGCTGTCGTATACCGATCCCGAAGGCGTGCGGTAGGGGTAGGCATGAGGCGGGATGGCGTTTGCCATCCGCAGCTCGATCGGATCCATGCCAAGCGCGCGGGCCAGACGGTCGATGATCCGCTCCATGGCGAAGACCGGCTGGACGCGCATGTAGCCCCGGTTCGACGCGACCGGGCACTTGTTGGTCAGCACGCACCTCGCCTCGACGCGGACGTCTTGAAATCGGTAGGCGCTCACTACTCCATTGCCCAGGAGCAGGGAGAGCCCGGCCGGCTCGTTCAGGCACGTGTAGGCGCCTTGGTCGTCGGTGAAGCGCATTTTCACGCCGAGGATCGTGCCATCCCGTTTGGCCGCGATCGCCATGTCGTTGATGCGTCCGTGGCCGTGGTGGCTGGCGCGGAGGTGCTCGATCCGGTCCTCGATCCACTTCACGGGCCGGCCGACCTTGCGGGAGAGCACGGCCAGCAGCACCGCACGCTGATGCACCCACGCCTTCACGCCGAAGCTCCCGCCGACATCCGGCACGATGAGGCGAATGTCCGCGTAGTCCATCTTCAGCGCCTGGCCTGCAGCGGTGTAGCGGCCGAGGTTCCCGATGTTCGCCCAGATCGTCACCTGGTTGGTCATCGTGTCGTAGCTGGCAATAGCAGCCAGCCCCTCGAGCGGCGTCGAACTGTGCCGGTGGACCACGAACCGGTCCGACACCACGACGTCCGCCTGGGCGAAGGCCTCATCCACATCGCCGGCCTCCCAGACACGGTCCAGGGCAGCATTCCCGCCTGGAGCATCCGGGTGGAGGATCGGCTGGTCGGGGTCAGTCGCGCGCTCGGGGTCGGACACGACCGGTAGTTCCTCGTATTCGACCTCGATCACGTCCAGCGCGTCCTCTGCGACGTAGCGATCTTCTGCCGCTACAATGGCGACGATCTCGCCGGCGAAGCGAGCGCGGTCGGTGGCGATGTAGTACCAGGATCCGCCACTGGGGTAGTTGGAGCCCTTCTCCGGCTCGCAGACGGCCGCCACGTCCTCGCCTGTGATGACGCCGTGGACACCGGGGATCTCCAGAGCGCGGGAGTAATCAATTCGCTGAATCAGTGCGTGGGCGTACGGACTCCGCAGCATGGCCGCGTGCAACATCCCTGGCACTGCGATGTCATCGACGTACTGGGCTCGCCCGGTGAGGAATCGCCCGTCCTCGTTGCGTCGGACAGATTGGCCCAACCAGGGACGTCGCTCCCGACTGGTCTTCCCCGGGTTCGACCCGCGATCGGACTCTCCGGTCGTCGCCGGCGCAGGAGGAGTCGGTCCTCGTTCCCATTCCGCCATCGCCCTAGACCCGCATCATGCGCGCGGCGGCGCGGATCGCGTCGACGATGTTGTAGTAGCCCGTACATCGACAGAGGTTGCCGTCCATCCCCAGCTTGATCTGCTCATCGGTCGGGTCGGAATTCTCATTGAGAAAGGTGAGCGCTGCCATCAGCATTCCCGGAGTGCAGAAGCCACATTGGAGCGCGTGGTGCTCGGCGAAGGCCTCCTGCAGGGGGTGGAGCTGCCCGTTCTGTGCGAGCGCCTCGACCGTCTGCACGTCTGCGCCTCTGGCCTGGACGGCCAGCATCAGGCACGATTTGACCGCCTCGCCGTTGACGATAACGGTGCACGCCCCGCAGATCCCGTGCTCGCATCCGACATGGGTGCCCGTGAGGCCGAGATCCTGGCGAATGTAGTCACAGAGGAGGCGACGCGGCTCGACAGCACGCTCGTACAGGTGCCCGTCCACGCGCATCGCGACAGGCATCGGCATGATTGGTAGCCCATTAGGCACCGGCTGCTCCTCCCGTCGATGTAGCCCGGTCTCCAGCGAGCTGGAGAGCACGGCGCGTGTGTACTGCGGCCATCGCTCGGCGGTACTCGGGGCTCCCGTGGACGTCGGGCATTGGGTCAGTCGCGGCGGCCGTCATCTCGGCGGCTCGGGCAAGCGTTTCCGGGATGAACGGCTGTCCTCGCAGCGCCTCCTCGGCCTCCCACGCACGGACGGGGATCGGCGCGACGCCACCGAGAGCGATCCGGGCCTCGCGTATATGGCCATCGTCGAGTGCCACACTGGCGGCTACCGCGACGATGGCGAATGCCCCATGCTGTCGGGCCAGCTCAACGAAAGCATACCCCTCGCCCGGCGTCGCCGGAGGGAGCCGGACCTCGACCAGCAGTTCGTCGACCTCAACGGCGGTGGTCAGGACGCTGACGAAAAATTGCGAAGATGGAACTGGCCGGGCCCCCTGCGGCCCGACCACGCCGATCTCGGCGTCGAGGGCCACAGCGACCACGGGAAGCTCAGCAGTCGGGTCGGCGTGCGCGAGACTTCCGCCAATGGTCCCCCGGCTCCGAACGAGGCGATCGCCGATCAGTGGCAAGGCCTCTGCCAGAAGGGGAGCGCGGCGAGCCACCTCGGCCGAGCGCTCGAGGCGCCGCTGGCGGGTAAGAGCGCCGATCGCCAGGCCGCCGTCGTCGGGACAGCTGATGTGCGCAAGGTCGTCGATGCCGTTGATGTCCACCAGGTGCGCCGGCCGCGCGAGCCGCATATTGACCATGGGCATCAAGCTCTGGCCACCCGCCAAGACCTTCGCGTCCTCGTCTCGCAGATCGCGGAGGAGCGAGATCGCTTCGGCGACGGAAGCGGGCGCGTGATAGCAAAATGGTGCTGGCTTCATCCCACGCTTACTCTGCGATGTCCCTCGGCCAAAGCCGCGGGCTCGCGCAATCTTATCACCATCTGCCTGCCGGCACAACAACCCGAACCACGGTAAGAGCCCGTTAGGGAATAACATTTCGCGCACCAGATCACAATCCGGAGGCTCGGCTGGTGTCACGCGCTGCGAACGCGTCACATTCCGAATCGCCCAACATCACAAGATGCGCCACGATCGGCAAGCTTATTTCCTCACGAGCCCTAACCGTTCGCTTCCGGGCATCATACCGCATCTGTCGCAATGCCAGGGTCTCTAGAGGGGAAGGACATTCTGTTTGACAGCGCGGGTGCGGGCGACTATCATCTGTTTCGGCGCGCTGGCAGGGGAGAACGTGCGACGTATGACGGGGCATCTGTCCACTCTTGGCAACCTCGTCTTGCCGCTTGTGCTGGTCACCAGCGTTGTTGCTTGCGCACCGTCGGGGCCAATCGATCAGGAAGGCGCGCCGCCGGAGCAGGACTCTGGCAGGACGAAGGTGGTCGTCTTTGGGGTCCGTGGCACCGCCCAGGCAATGGGGGTTATGGGATCACCGACCACATCGGGTGGATGGCACTCTGCAACAGACATTCATTCGCACGGGCTCATTACCACCGAGGCCGCCAGCCGAACGCCCATCGGTCGCCTCGCAGAGCGCGTGCCCACCCTGGACGACGGGAGCATCGAACTCCTCCCCGACGGCCGGATGCGAGTTGAATACACCCTGAGAAAGGGCATCACCTGGCAAGACGGCGCACCCTTTACTGCCCAGGACCTCGTTTTTTCATACCAGTTCAACCGCGACAAAGGCCTTCCCACGAATCAACGCCCCGTGATTGATCTCATGACGTCTGCGGAGGCACCCGACGACGACACATTCGTCATTACTTACAGCAGCGGCTACTACCTGGGCGGGCTTTTGGGCACACGTGAGTTCTGGCCCCAGCCCCAGCACATCCTCGGTTCGGCATACGATCGCTATCTGGCGATCGGAGACCCGGACGAGGTCGCGAATCTCCCATATTGGACCTCGGAATACATCCATCTCGGCCCATTTCGTCTGACCACCTTCGATCCAATTCAGGGCGCACAATTTGAGGCGTATGAAGGCTACTTCCTAGGACGGCCAAAGGTGGACCGCGTGGAAGTCCGCACGTTCTCTGACGAGAACGCGCTCTTTGCGAGCCTGCTCGCGGGCGCGGTGGACATCTTTGCGGATACTGCTCTCAGCACGGAGCTTGGCTTCCAGCTGAAAGATCGCTGGGACAGCACTGGAGAAGGAAGCGTCTACGCTCGTCCCGGCAGCACGAGATTCCTCGCGTCGCAGTGGCGACCCTCGGTGCAGACAGAGCCGGCAAACCTTGACCCGCGCGTACGCGCGGCCTTGTATCAGGCGATCGATCGCGACGGCCTCTCGGAGCGGGAGCAGGCGGCATGGTCGATCCTGCCACCAGGTGACCGGCTCTACGACGCGACGAAGGATGGCCTTCGTCGCTACCCGTACGACCCAGAGCGGGCCCGCGCCGCGCTTCGCGATCTCGGCTGGACGTCTGGACAGGGCGGCGTGCTTCAACATACGTCGGACGGCCGGAGGTTCCGCACTGTAATTTCGACAACCGCGGGGGGGCGCGATTGGGAGGTGCCCGTCTACGCCGACTACTGGAGGCGGATCGGGCTTGAGGTTGAGGAGCACATCATCCCAGGGGCGCAGACTCGGGACCTCGAGCTGCGCGCGCAATACCCGGGCTGGGAGGCGAGCTCCTCTGGCCCAGGCGACAGCATCCTCGGGCGCCTGGAAGGACCGGCCGCAACCGCCGAGAACCGTTGGACGGGCAACCGGGGAGGGTATGAGGATCCGCAGGCACAGACTCTGCTGAACCGCTATTACACAGCCATTTCGCAGCGCGACCAATTCGACGCGATGCGGGCGCTCTCGGACTTTATCATCGCGGAATTGCCGATTCTCCCCGCGTACTATCTTGTGGACCTCATCGGCGTCCGCAACGGCGTACGAGCCCTAGACGATGTAGAGGGAGGCGCGATCATCACCTCGCCCCCGTTTGGAAGCTACAGCCGGAACGCGTACCTGTGGGATGTCGAATGAGGACACGTCTGAGTTGAATGCTCCGGTTCCCGGCGACCGTCACCTGGCGTTTGGATCGCCCGCGGGAGACCAGGTGCTTTTCACACTGTGGACAGCCCCGACGCTGCTCGTCCGGAGACTGTGCCGCAAGCTTCTCTACGATATTCGCCCGGGCCTCACTCAGACGCTCCTCCATTACCTGCTCGATTTCCAGAAGAGTCGCCTTCGGGTGGGCGGCCGGCCACTCAGAGAGGCCGCCAAAAATCTCCTCCAACAGGGCTTGCCATCCCCCGTTCCCAGCCTCCGTTCCCACGCCGACTCACCCCAGGCCCTGAATGGCCTGAGCCCGACTCCGAACCTCGGTCGACCGGTAGCGCGCATCATGGCCAGTCGCACGCCAAGGCACATCGACCATTTGACAGTGCCTGAGATTGCGTGCTACGCTGGCGTGCTGGGGAGATAAGGCTTCGTCCAGGCTCATACTGCAGCAACGTAGATGGAGGGACCCAATGCCTAGTCTGCCCGTGCGCGTCTGCTATCGGTCCAAAGCGATTCAGTATCCGTTGATCGCGGCCATGGAGGCAACCGACGCTTGGGGAAAGGCCGGCTTGGACTTGACGTACCTCACCTTCGTCTCAGGCGCGCCCCAGTCCGATCCGATGCTGATCAACGGCGAGGTCGACTTCATATTCGGGAGCCATATCTCGCCTTACCTCCACAAGGCGAACGGGACCCCTATGGTTTACCTCGGGCAAACCGTGAACTGGTGCGATGACGTGCTCGTAACGCGCGACCCCTTGCCGGACATGACCCTGCTCCGGGGCAAGGTACTGGTCGAGCGGACCATCGACCGCACGAACCACCCATTCGGCAACCACAAAGTCTACCTCCAGCGCGGTGGAGTCGACCTAACAGAAGTGGACTGGGTGGGCGCCAAGGACGCGGGACTCGATGGGCGAATGTATCAGTTGGTTGCGGACGGCAAGGCCGACGCGACATTCCTCTCGCCCCCAGATGACGTGCCGGCTGGAGAGCTCGGGCTTCACATCCAGCCACTGCCCTGGCTCCCGATGGTCCAGGCTACCACACTCACCACGATGTGGGAGACAACACAGAAGCGGCCGGAGCTGTGTCGGGCGATCATTCGGGCCGTACGGTTAGGCATCAGCTACTTCAGGAACGAGCGCGAAGGCATGTGGAAGGTGATGGAGACGAAGGTCGGGCCAGAACTGGGCATCAAGAGCGAGCGCGTGCTCCAGAGCCTGTGGAAGCGTAACTGCGAGCTGCTCGACTGGCGGCTTTACCCGAGGGCCGAAGCCATCATGAACGCCTATCGCATTGCCGTCATGCAAGAGCCCGACGTACAAAACCGCGTGAACCCCATGGAGCTGTGGGACGTCCACTTCCTCCGAGAGGCGGACGAAGAGTGACATCTGCCATTCCGAGTGGGCACAAGAGATCGACGCCGACTCACCCTTGTCGGGCCTCGGGTCCCTCCCCGGTTGAGCTCCAGTTGTCCTTACGAGCGCCGAACTCACGGGTCGAGAACGGGGAGAGGCGCGGCACCTCCGGCGTGTTCGCATGGTCGAGGCGCTCGACATCGTCCTTGTCTTGGCAGGTCGGACACATCACGTACATGACCTTGGCTGGGTTAGCGATCTGGCTCACCTTTCGACTGCAGACGTCAGCCGGAGGTGAGCAGTTCGTCCCTGCAGACCATACACTACACGCGGCTGGAGTTCACGGTGCGATCTGCCCATCTCTTGCTTCTGGAGGAGCACAGTGAAGGACTTTCGAACGTTCCTGAGCGGGCTCGAAGAGCATTATCCGGCGCAGGTGGTGCACATTGAGAAAGAGGTCAGCGCGCGCTGGGAGGCGGCCGCCATCGCCGTCAAGACCCAGAAGGCTATGCGCGAAGCGCCGCTCCTGGTTTTCCACCGCGTGCGTACGGTGGACGGAGAGGTCTCGCCCTGGCCGGTCGTGATGAATCTGTTCGCGTCCCGCCAGCGCTGTGCGTTCGCGGTCGGGGGCAGCTTCGAGCGCTTGGGCTGCGAGATGCACGAGCGGCGAGCGAAGCGGGTCGCACCGGTAATCGTAGATCACGCAGCGGCCCCCGTCAAAGAGGTCGTGGCAACAGGGGATGCAGTGAATGCGCGGGAGCTGCCGGCACTAGTGCATGCCGGCTGGGACCCCGGTCCGTACATCCCGCTCGGCTTCCTGACCACCTACGACCCTGAGAGCGGAATCGACAATTGCGCACTGCAGCGCGGCTGGATCTTCGACCGCCAGGAGATCCGGATATTTCCGAACCATTCGAGTCACAACGGCCAGAACCTGCGCAAATGGGAGGACCGGGGCGAGCACATGCGTGTGGCGTACTGGGTGGGCCACCATCCCGCCGTGTACCTCGGAGCAGGCGTCAAGCTTCGCTATCCGGAGAGCCACTGGGACGCGACCGGAGGTCTTCTCGGGGAGCCACTGCGGCTCGTGCCGTCCGAGACATTGGGGGACGACTTCATGGTGCCCGCGGACGCGGAGTTTGTCATCGAGGGCATCGTGCCACGAGGGAAACGGAAGCCAGAGGGTCCGTTTGGTGAGTACACTCGCTATTTCGGCGGCCAGCGCCTGAATCCTTATATGGAAGTGACCTGTATTAGCCATCGGAAAGACCCATTTTGGTTCTCGCTCATTTGTGGCGGTCCCGACGAAGGGTTTGGCCTTGGTGGCCTTCGCCGGGAGGGCGCGGTCTACGAGGTTGTGAGCCGCGTCGCCCCGGAGGTGACCAACGTGTACCGGCCCGGCTCATCGCCCAATCATATGTACATTCAGATGCACAAGACGAACGACGCACAGCCGCGGATGGCGATCCTGGCGGCGCTGGCCGCTGCCAGTGGCTCAGTTAAGCACGTGTTCGTGTTCGATGAAGATGTGGACATCTTCGACGAGCAGGAGGTGCTATGGGCCATTGGGTCCCGATCTGACTGGGAGAAGGACCTGATCATCGTGCCGAACTCGCCCACGACGGACCTCGACCCGACCGCGACGGGTCCCCGCTTGGGGACGAGCGCCGGCGTGGATTGCACGAAACCAGCGGCGCCCGCGCTCTACGAACAGCGCTCGTTCATTCCGCCCGAGGTAATGGCTGAGGTGCAGCTAGAGGACTACATACCGAATGCGCCGCACCGGGTGCCTGGCAGTCAGACGAGGGACTTCATTAGCACAGCTGGGGAGTAGCATCGCATTGATCCGTCTGAAGCGGCTGACCGCCCTTTCCAGAGGACGTAGCTCCGTGGCGCCGCTGTCCGCAGGTTCTCGCTGGGGATGCATGCGGGCGATGATCCCCTCTGGGGGTGTGTCGTGGGCGCTCTGGAGGCGAGACGTCTCGTCCCCGGTTCGGATCTGCGGATGCTGAGCGAACCAGGGGATGCCCGGACCGTCCCCTGCATGCCAGTGGTGCCGCAGCCACCGTGTCACTTGGCATCCAGCGTCCGATGGTCGCGGCGCGTCGGTCAGCGTGAGTGAAGGCAGCACACCGATCAGGTACGTGGACGAAGAGCCCGAGATCTGTCAGATTTATCAGGGCGAGCAAGCGGCGCTCGGCATCGACTACCGGATGCCGGAATATCAGGTTCCCGGCGCCGCGGCGACAGCATGAGGCGTGATCGCGGGGCGCGGAACAGCCCCAGGCACCACTCATTCGGCATTGGCATAGGAGACACAAGTGACGCAGGATAACAACCAGCGGCCAAGGACCTCTGGATATCAGACGTTCATTCGCTCTGAGACAATCCCAATCTATCGCGGCCAGGGCATCTCGGATCTTGCGCAACTCGAGTTGGCTCCGTGGCCACGAATGGGCGGGCGCGGCGCCTACGTCGATCTGCTCGGCCAGGAGGGCATTACAGGCTTCTGGATCGCCGAGATCGCGCCGGGACGATCGCTCAATCCCGAGCGGCACCTCTACGACGAAACCATGTACGTCATGGCTGGCCATGGCACCGCCAAGGTGTGGGCGGGCGCGCGCGAGGCACCGGTTGGGATGCCCTCGGTGTTTGAGTGGCGGCGGGGCAGCATGTTCTCGCCTCCGAACAACACCTGGCACCAGTTGTTCAATCTGTCGGGGTCCGACCCTGCCCTGGTCGTGGGCGCGACGACCGCCCCGATGGTTCTGGACCTCTTCCATAACGAGGATTTCGTCTTCAACTGTGACTATCAGTTCACGGACCGCTACAGTGGCGAGCCGGGTTGGTATGAGGTGAAGGAACGGTTCTACTTTGAGCCAGGCCGGAAGTGGCTCTGGGAAACGAACCTCATCCCGGACGTTCGCGGTCTGGACCTGATCGACGATCCCGTGAAATCGGCTGGCGGGCGCGGCACCCACTACCAAATGGGCGGCAATGTGCTGGCGGGGCATCTGTATGAGTTTCCCGCTGGCTGCTACCACAAGGCACATGCGCATGGCGCCGGCGCGATTATCCTGCACGTGTCCGACTGCAGCGGCTTCTCGCTGATGTGGCCGCCGGAGGCGGGAGTCCGGCCGTATGAGAGTGGCAATGAGGATAAGGTCATTCGCGTTGACTGGGCCGATAACAGCCTGATTAGCCCAGCGAGCGGCTGGTTTCACCAACACTTCAACACTGGGAAGACGGTCGCCCGACAGCTGGCCTTCCGCCTCGGCAGCCATCGCCACGACGTCGTCTTCCACTCGGCGGCGAGCCGAGCCGGACAGCAGGTGAGCGTGAGCGAGGGCGGGACGCTTATCGAGTATGAGGAAGAGGATCCTCGGATTCGGCGCGACTTCATGCGCGAGCTCAAGGAGAACGGACTGGAATTCACCATGAATCGTCTGCTGGCAGGTACGGGAGTATGACGAGCACTGAACCCTGAGGAGACCGGTGCACAACAGAGGTTCGTCTCAACCGGTCATGGAGCGCGAATGCCCGCATATCAGAGAGCCGTAACTGGGGAGAGCCGATCCGGCGGCTGGGGTTGTCGGCGGTCGAGGACGGGAGAGAGACGGGCTGTTTGAGTGCCAACGATGACGACGTCCTCGGCAGGCCGAGTAGGGAAGTGCGATGACCAGTGCCTCAACCACGATCGAACCGCGCTCGTCCAAGCCGAAATGCAGCGCCAACGTGTGGGCGCGCTGGTTCTCAGCGACGGCGTGTTTCGGCGCTACGTGCTCAACCTCGACGTGCCCGGGGCGAAGCTGCTCGTCCCCGTCGCGGGCGATCCACTCGTGTTCGTCCGGCCGCGGGATGAGGGGTACGTCAAGGCCTGGCATCCCCAGGTGCGCCCACCCCTGGGTCCCATCCCCGTGGACGATCGGTTGCTCACGTAGCCCGATGTGCGGGGCGTCCCTTTCCCAGGAGCAACGGAGGTTGTCGTAGAATAGTTGTTCCAATGGTCAGCATGTTGGGGGTGAATATGGTCTTTCGCCTGGCGGTAATCTCACGCAACGACGAAGCCCGACCAGTCCTGCTGGTTGAGAACCGCGTCGTCGACATCCAAGACGCCATCAATGCGCACGGCATTAACTCGAGCGTCCCGAAGGTCGAAGAGCGCCTCGACGTGCTGCCGATCCTGGACGACTGGGGCAACTGGCAGCCGGTATTGAGGCGTATTGCCGAGCTCGGTCAACCGTCGACGTCGGTAGCAAAAGCCAAGTTCCTTGCGCCTATCCGATATCCGCGCAAGCTCCTCATGGCGGGCGCGAACTACTCCGATCACATGGCCGAGATGGGCGGACAGGCGGCGAACAAGGACGAGGGCGGGAAGCCATACTTCTTCATGAAGCCACCGACCACCTCAGTTATCGGGCCCGGCGAGACCGTGAAGATCCCAGCCCAGGTGAAGCAAGCGGACTGGGAAGCCGAGCTAGTCGCGGTCATTGGCAAACGGGCGAGGCATGTCAAAAAGGAGACCGCGCTCGATTACGTCGCGGGTTACACGGTGCTCAACGACGTTTCCGCGCGTGACACGCAGCGTCGCCCCGACTGGGGGAATGCAGGACCGTTTGCGTTCGACTGGATGTCGGGCAAGTGTTGGGAGAGCTTCGCGCCGATGGGTCCCAGCATCACTCCCGCCGAGTTCATCCCCGATCCGTCCAACCTGCGTGTGATGTGCACGGTAAACGGCGAACTGATGCAGGATGGCAACACGAAGAACTTCATCTTCAGCCTGCACGAGCTGATCGAGTACCTGAGCGATATGTTCACCCTCGAGCCGGGGGATTGCATATCGACCGGCACACCGGCGGGCGTCGGCAGGCCACGCGGCACCTTCCTGAAGGAAGGCGACCGCATTGTCACCGAGGTTGAGGGCGTGTGCCGGCTGGAAAACCTCGTGGGATTAGACAACTAAGGCAGCCATCCTCCCCCCAGCTGCCAGCCGACAAGGTCCGAGCCAGCTGGCTCTCGATCTACCTCTACGTACATGGCAATATGGGATGCTCGCGTTGTCGATCGCGCGCCAGTGCCGCCGGACACATCACCTCGCACCTAGGAAGATGCCCAGGTTCCAGTGGTGGCGCAATGCTGCCATGTCGATCATGAGATGACCTCGCGACGAGTCAGTCTCCATGCCAGCGGACGGCAGCGCTTCTGCGTGTTTCCCGTTGGCTCTGGAGTTAGGTCCCAAAGGCGAGGCTTTTGACCACCACTGGGACGTAGTCCTCGCCGGGGACCAACTCACCCACGTCGATGAAGTCGAGCTCTGAGAGACGAACCTCATCGATGCACGGAATGCCCGGAGAGAGCATCTTGCCTATCAGCTGGCCGAAATTTTGTTCGAACACCATAAGGTCTGGACGCTCGTCCGGATCGAGCGACGACAGCCCCCGATTAATTCCGTCGGCCAGCTCATGTGCAAGGGCATAGCCCGAGAACGGGGGCGTGGAAATGAACACAGCGAAGGGGTCGCCTGTTACTTCTGGGTCCCGCTCTCGTACGACCGTCTGGATGCGTCGCTCGACCTCATCGGCCACTGCGGGTGACCGGTTAATCGGGATCACAAACGTGCGGAGGTTTCGCATCGGAAGCTTCGCGGGATCGGGAAGGAAGATGGTCTCGCCGCTCATTTGAACAGAGTATTCCGCAGCTCCGATGACCGTAGCTCGAATCCCCTCCGTTGCGTCGAGGATCTCGTATCCGCGCCTGACGGCTTCAGCTGTCAGGGCCTCCCCAAGATCGGGTCCTAGGTCTCCAAATGCTCTCGCTTCTCGATTGTAGATGTATTCGGCGACTCCCCCTGAGAATAGGAGCTGGGTTACTCGTTCCGGCAAGTTGAACGGCTGAATTACAGAGTAGTCGGCCCACGGTGCATCTGCACCCGAGAGCGAGTCGAAGAGCACACTGGCCATCCGTCGAGCGAGGAGCTTCCGAATATCCGGCGCAAGAACCCCCCCCACGTGGCAGTCGAGCCCCGCGTCCTTGAGAATGCGGTGCCCGGCTGGCTCTATACGGACTAGGCGATCATTGGCATCAACCGCCACAAGCCTCGCCCCAATGTTTAGAGCTGACGTTCCAAGGATCGAGCCCTGTCGGATGAGATTGACCTTGGTGGTTCCGCCCCCTACATCGAGGTGTAGGAGAAGGGAGATTTCTTCACGACTCCTGGCGATGGCGCCCGACCCGTGAGCAGCGAGAATTGCCTCCAAGCGTGGCCCTGCGGTCGCGCAGACGAACCGGCCGGCCTGATCTGAGAGGAGCTCGACAATGCGCTGAGCGTTGTTCCGCCGGGCTGCCTCGCCCGTAATGATGATGGCCCCAGTATCCACCGAATCAGGGTTGAGCCCCGCATCTCGGAACGCTCGGCCAACAAGATCGGCGAGAGGGCCAGCTTCGATGTCACGGCTATCAGCGAATGGGGTGAGCGACACCGGCGAGCGACTTATGACCTGCCGATCCAACACCTCTGGTCGTCTCTGGTGCACCGAGGGGAAGCCTACCGTAAGTCGCGAGAACATGAGGTGAGAAGTCGACGATCCAATGTCTACACCGACACTCGTCAGGTGGGTATGGACCATGGCGTTGTCATTGTGGTCGTGATCGTGGCCATGCTCGTGATGTCGGAACGAATACATTCTGGGCGAACTCCCCCTCGCCGGGGATTGGGATCAAGGCTCCGTATGATAGCATTCTTTCGGACAGCTCGCTCGGACGAATCCTCGGACAACCGATGCGATTCGGGTGCGAGGCCCATTCACGCTGCCCGTCTGGTGCCCCGGCGGGCGACGGGGTGGCGTTTCCGGCGGCCCGGCCGTTGCCCGACCGAGCGACCGAGCGCTTGTCCGCGGGGTTTGGGTGCCCGGGCAGGTGTGTTCAGCTGCACCAAAAATCTGGGAAGGCACGGCGGACCCGACCGGGCTCGTGGCCGCGCCGGGCCGACATCGCCCTGGTCCTCGGCCAGCGACGATCAGCCAGATGGTCCCGTCGATCACCCACGGCGCTCGGGCGTCGCAGGCCGGTCTGGGGACCGAGCGGACGCACATCTGGCACAAGTGCTCCCCATCTAGCGACCCGTCGGCCAGCCCGTTGCAGGTGCTGTCCCAGCCCCAGCTGAATTGGGGTGCCAGCCTCAAGCGGCCCAGCGGTTCCGGACGGGACGAGCCCAGGGCTGCCTCCATCAGCTCGAATTGGCTATCCTTCCGGTGGCCGAGGATGCCCTGGTAGATATCGTGGCGAAAGGCGACCAACAGAGCCGTGTCGCAGAGTCATTATGCATGCTGCTCTCGCCGCCCCACCGCGAGCCTGCGACCCCGCGGGCTGTTCATTTTTCCAAAGCGCAAGATTGTGGCAGAATTGGCGCCGCAGGTCCATCGCAGCTCTCCTCCGGCCGTGGTCTCCGAGTCACAGCCGGAAACGTTGCCCGATGGACTCGGGTCATTCTTACTCCGTCCCTACTCCGTCGCCCCGATCACGGTAGACCGGGGTGGTACTAGGGGTAGCCTCCTCCAAAGAGGGTGGCGGTGATAAGCGCGGGGTACGTCTCTACCCGGGGAGCGAAGGTGGGCTGTTCGTCTGAGAGTCGCAGGACGGCGGCTGGAGCGCGGTCCAGCGCGGCGTAGCGGCCGGCTATTTCTGGCGTCTCGCGTGCTGCTCGCGACGCCCAGAACGGGTCTTCGCTGCCGTCGACCACGCAGGGCTCTATCGCACCGATCTACCCGGCCCGTCGAACCGGGTGAGCACGGGCTGATTGACAGGAGGGGGATATGCGCGCCTTGCGCAGGAGTCACGCTTCGCCTTCGGGAACCCTTTCTGTGTGGCGGGCCGGCATCATACCCATCCTGGTCCTGGCAGTAGTGGGCTGCACAACCCCGGAACGGCCCGCCGAGCCCCAGGACTCGAGTTCGCAGGCCCCAAAGCGTATGAACATTGGCATCCTCGGCGATCCGCCACTTCTCTACAACTCGCTCGTCGGGGCCGAAAGCGCCGATGACGTGGCCGAGGAGCTGGTGAATAGAGGCCTGACCGAGGCGGACGACAGGCGGACGTTCCGTCCCGTGCTGGCGGAAGACGTCCCCAGTGTCGAGAACGGTCTGTGGAAAGTGCTGCCGGACGGGCGGATGGAGACTACCTGGCGGATCAAACCCGGCGTGGTCTGGCACGACGGAGCCCCCTATACCTCCGCTGACCTCCTATTCACGCTTCGGGCGGTCATGGACCGCGAATTGCCGCTCACCCGACGGAACGCGTACGCCTCTATCGAGGGTGGCGATGTACCTGATGAGCGCACAATTACCGTGCGTTGGGCGCGGCCGTACATCTACGCGGATACGATGTTCAGCCGGGAGCTGGCGCTGCCTATTCCGAAGCACATCCTCGAGAAACCCGCGACCGACGACAAGGCGAACTTCGAGCACCATCCGTATTGGACGGAGGCATTCGTTGGGACCGGTCCGTTCCGCGTGCACGAGACCGAACTCGGCGTTCCGGTTCTGCTGCGAGCCAACGACCGCTACGCTCTTGGTCGCCCGAAGGTCGACGAGATCGAGCTGCGGGTCTTCTCGGACGCCAATGCGCTGACGGCCAGCATGATGGCGGGCGCAGTCGACCTGAGTCTGGGGAGAGGGTTCGACTTCGACCAGGCAGTGGTCGTCGAGAGACAGTGGCAAGACGGCCGCGTCGCCAGTCGCTTCTCCGGCAGCCAGGTCATCTTTGCCCAGTTCGTTGGGTCGAATCCTCCCCTGGTCACGGATCTTCGGTTCCGCCGTGCGCTGTTACAGGCCATAGACCGCCAGCAAATGGTCGATCAGTTGCTGGAGGGGCGCGGGGTCGTGGCTCACACCTTCCTCGGCCCCGAAGAGCCCGAATTTCCGGGGATCGAGCAGAGCGTGGTGCGGCACGAGTACGATCCACGCCGTGCCCAGGAGGCGATCGAGGCCCTGGGCTACAACCGGGGCCCCGACGGTATACTCCGCGACGCCGCCAACCAGCGCCTCTCCTTCGAGCTGCGCGGGGACCCGAGTGAGGGGTCCCAGCGTGCGATGTTTGCCGTCGTCGACTTCTGGCAACGGCTCGGTGTTGCCGTCGAGTCCCTCGTCATTCCCCAGCAACGGGCCCGCGACTTCGAGTACATCTACACCTATCCCGCGTTCCACTTGCGGAGTCACTCTGGGCGGATCTCGTCAGGACTGGCCAACTACCACAGCTCGGAACACCCCCGTCCTGAGACCCAATGGGTCGGCAGTAACCGCAGCCGCTACACGAACCCCGATCTGGACGCTGCCATTGACCGGTACCTGGTGACGATACCGATGCAGGAGCGCACCGGCGAGCTTCAGACCGTGATGCGGACGATCAGCGAGGAGCTCCCGGTCCTCAACCTCTTCTACGACCCGAGTTTCACCCTCATCGCCAATCGCGTTGAGGGCATGGAACCGTCGAAGGCGTCAGGCGCCGCGGGAAAGACCTGGAACTCGCACCTGTGGGACCTCAGGAGCTGAGCCATGCGTGACCGCCTGCGGGTAGGCCTCATCGGCGTGGGCCACCGGGGTCGAGCGCACCTGGCGGGACATGAAGACCACGCTCGACCTGCTCTTGATCCGGATCACCGAGAACGCGACCGGCGAGACCTGGCGAACCCTGCGCTGGGAGCTGGAGAGGCTGCGCCTGGGCCGCTTCAGCGGCCCGGCCGGGGAGGTGCACCAGCGCACCGAGACGACCGCTCGTCAAGCGACGATCTTCAAGGCCCTCGCCGTCGCCGAGCCGCCGCGCTTCGTCCACCTGGACCCACCGAGCTGGCCGCACCCTGACCCCTACCCGCTTCGCTGTCGGAGCCGGTCCATAAATACTCACGTAGGTTCCAGCTGCGGAACGTCGGCCAGGGGGAGGGTCTCGGCGAGGAGCCGGACGGTCACCATGCGCACTTGTTCCGCGCTGACGCGGTTGCTACCATGAGGCGAAAGGCGTTGGGCAATGGCTTCCGCTCCGGTAAGGAGATCCGCAACAGAAGTATGGCACCGGCGCTTTTCGTTTGCGCGTCGTCGCCGTCAGCCTGGCCAGCGCTTCCTCAAATAGAAAGTACTGAGTCTAGCTGACCTCCCACAGGTGTGCGTTGCGCGTGTAGGTACCGTAAGGCCGCGCCGCACTGTCTCCGCCCATGTGATCATCGAACGCCTTCACCCCTGTACGCACCGCGATATGCTCAGCCGTACTGAAGAGCACGAGCAACGGCAGCTCGGCCACGACAAAGTCGCTGATCGCCTTCATCGTTTGGAACTGTGCGTCGTCGGACACGCTGGTGCGATAGGCGTCGACAAGCGCTTGCGCCCTCGGGTCGTCGTACCCGCCGCGGTTGCCGGTCCAGCGATTCTCCGCACTGGCCGCTGGTCCTTCCAGCCGGGACAGGATCGCGTCGCCGCCGCCCGACGCGCTGGCCTCCCAGCTCGGAAACAAAGCGCGGTACTCTGCGTTGCGCACCTGCGCTGCGGGGATGGCACGTGGCTCGGCATCCAGGCCGATCCGCCGCCAGTAGTCGGCGTAAGCGCTCACTTCGCGCTCAATCCGGCCGGCTGTACCACTGATCGAAGTACGGAACGGCCTCCCGTCCGACTCGTGCCTGAGCATCCCGTCCGAACCGAGGGTCCATCCCGCGTCGCGCAGGATCGCTTTCGCCCGCTCGGGATCATACGCGTAGCGACGGAATGCATCTTTCGTGGCATCGTGTAGGGACTCGCCCGGCCACAGGAGCTCCCAAGCGGCTAGCTCGCGATGGCCCGCCTGCAGCCCCTCGGATAAGGCTTCGCGATCAAGCGCATGGTATAGGGCAGCCCGCACGCGTATGTCAGAGATGATGGTAGGCTCAGTCTGCGCCTCTGGCCTCATCTGAGGCGAGAGGAATCGCTGCGCGCTCTTCTTGACGTACACTGTCCCCTCCCCGCTCTGCGCCCACTGGTCCATGAGCTGAAACCCGAGCTCCGGCTCCATCACGGTCTCCGGCACCAGGTCGACAGTTCCCGCAAGCAGATTCGTGTAGAGCGTGTTGAGATCTGTGAAGACGCGCACTTGGACTGTCTCTAGTTTGGGGGTACCCAGGAAGTAACCATCGTAGGCCTGGAATGTGAGCGTTCCCGCGGGATCAAACGATGTCAAGCGGAATGGGCCCAGATGTACATAATCCGACGTCCAATACGCATGGTTGACGATGTCGTCAACATTGCGCGTCGCCAAATACCGCTCGTAGGCTGGCCTGAGGAGATGCTCAGGTTGGGGCCAGAACGGCCGAAGCCCGAGCTGATTCGCCCGAAGATAAGGCTCTCTAAAATACAGAACCAGTGTGTGGTCATCACGTGCCTCGGCCCCCGTCAGGAGGCCATGCGACTCCTGAGGAATGATCGGAATACCCGGATCAGTGTTAAAGTGATAGGAGAAGACCAGGTCCTGAGCAGTGAAGGGTGCTCCGTCGTGCCAGGTGATGCCCTTGCGTAAATGGTAGACGACCTGCATCCGTCCATCCGACAGCACCGAGATGTCACCAGTTTCCAGTGACGGCACACTCTCAGCGAGCCGACCGACAGGATTCCGTGAATGCAGGTCCGATGTGATGAGTCCGTTAGAGTGAACCTCGGCAACCGAGAACCACCCGCCGGTCGTGGTGCTGGCCACGCCGACCATGCCAATGCCGGAGACTGTGCTAGAAATGGCAATCGTCACTCCCCCGCCGCGTCGCGCTTCCGACGGCGTCCGCTGGTCGTGACCTCGTGCCTCAGGCGGCGCCCCTGGCCCCGGCCGGGCACACGCTCCGAGCATAGCCGCAACCGCGAAAATCAGGACCGCGCTCGTTAAGGACGGACGGCTCGCGATGGCCGACATACCCTTGGCTTTTCTCCAATCACAATTTCTGCCGAGTAGCCGGGGGGTGCGACTCCCCTCCGTCTACTCGGCTGCTTACGCGTCCATCTTCGCCGCGATCGCCTGAAGCACGCGCTCCGGAGTCAGCGGCGCCTCGAGCGCGTGGGCACCGATCGCATCCGCCACCGCGTTTGCGATCGCCCCGGCGACCGGGATCGTCGGCAGCTCCCCGACGCCTTTGGCATTGAACGGTCCAGGCCCGCTTCCCACCGAGATGTTCGCCGTCACCAGCGGCGGCACGTCGCAGATGGTCGGCAACTTGTACATGCTGAGGTTCGCATTGGTCAGGCGCCCGTCCTCATCGATCTGTAGTTCTTCAGTGAGCGCAAAGCCGAGGCCCTGAACAAAGCCACCGTCGATCTGGCCCTGGAAGCCGAGTGGATTCACGATCGTCCCGACCTCCTGCACGGTCGCGCACGTGCATACGTTCACCTCGCCCGTCTCCGGATCGACGTCGACCTCGACGGCCTGCACGACTGAGGCTCGGTCGTGATTGACCGGCTGAGTCAGCGTCACCTGCGCGTGGGCCACCGGATCGCCTTCCGAGATAACCTCCATCGCCAGCTCCTCCAGCGAGACGCGCCGATCGTCCGCGACCCAGCTCCCTGGGTTCCACTCGACCGAATCAGCGTGCAATAGGTTCCCGGCGAGCGGCGTCAGCTGCGCGATGAGCTGCTCGGCCGCCGCCATGACGGCGTGGCCGGCTACGTTGGTCGTGCGGTCGGATGCCGAGCTGATATCGATGGGGAGCATGTCGGTGTTGCCGCGAACCAGGCGGACACGCTCGGCGGGGAGACCCAACACCTCGGCGACGACCTGCGTGAGGACCGTGAGCGCGCCAGTTCCGTTGTCGTTGATGCCGGTGACCAACGTGACTGTGCCGTCGGGGTTGAGGGTCACATCTCCAGTGCCCACCCCGTTGCCCGTGCCCCTGCCCGCCATCGCGAGGCCGCGTCCGACGAGGCGGCCCCCGCGGGCCGGCTTTGGTCTGCGCCACCCGATCATTTGGGCAGCCGCCTGCAACGCCTCGGCGCATCGCGATCCGCTCCCGTCTGGATTGCGCTTCACCGCGTTGCGGAGACGGAACGCGAGCGGATCCATACCCAGCCCACGCGCAACTATGTCCATCTGGGACTCGACAGCGAAGGCGACCTGCGGGTGCCCAGGCGCACGGAAGAAGCCGGCGGGTGGTTGGTTCGTGTAGACGCAGAACCCCTCGACGAAGACGTGCGGGATGTCGTATTGGCCGGCGATGTAGTCCACGGCGTTGAGCATGCCGTCCGGGACCGGCTTGAGCGTGCCATAGGCGCCCGTGTTGAAGACGACTTTGGCCCAGAACGCCTGGAGGGTCCCGTCCCGCTTGACCCCAATGCGGAGGGTGATGACCGCAGGATGGCGGTGCGACATGGCCGTCAGGTCAATAGTCGAGGGAGTGATGAATTTCACCGGCCGTCCGGTAAGTTTAGCCAGGTGGTAGGCCGCCGGGACATCAAAGGGCGCGCCTTTGGAGCCGAAATCACCGCCCAGCGCCACGGGATGGATCACGAAGTCGGCTTCGGGGCGGTCGGTGAGGTCGGCCAGGGCCTCCCGGAGCAGATACGGGTGCTTGGCAGAGGCCCAGATCTGTGCGCGGCCGGCCTCGTCGATCGCCACCGTGCAGGCGTGGGGCTCGATGTGCCCCTGGTGCCCGAGGCTAGTCGTGAACGTGCGCTCCACTATGAGTTCACATTCAGCAAATCCCACCTCCACGTCGCCATGGCCACGCAGTCGGTAGCCACAGAGGTTCGGGATGTCGCGGGGGATGCCCGGATGGAACCCGGCGTAGGAAGGTGCGTCCTCGTGGATCAGCATGGCGGCCGGCAGCATCGCGGCCACTGGATCGAGAAGGATGGACAACGGCTCGTACTCGACTTCGACGAGGAGCGCGGCCTCCTCAGCCGCCTCAGTGGTCTCAGCTGCGATGGCGGCCACCGGCTCCCCTGCGAAGCGCACCCGGTCGGCGGCGAGGACCGGCATGTCCTTCAGCGAGCGACCCGTTAGCTTGCGTGGGAGGTCCGCGCCCGTGAGCACGGCGCGTACCCCTGGTACGCGCCGCGCCCGCGACGTATCGACGGAGGCGATGCGCGCGTGGGCGTGGGGACTCCGAACCGAAGTTGCCAGCAGCGTACCGGGCGGCGTCACGTCGGCCGCGAAGATGGCGCGTCCGGTGAGCTTATCCACGCCCTCGACACGGAGGATGGACTTCCCAATGATCTGGGACGGCGCCGATGCTGCCACGGTATCCTCCACGAGCGGGCCTCAGGCCCCGCGAACACCTACGCGCTGGAAAACTGAGGCTTCAGCGCAGATGCCCGATGGCTACTGAACGAGCTCCCGCTCGAACACGTTCCAGGTCGCGCCAATCTGCGGGCCGTAGTTGCCGACGAGACCGCGAAGGCCGTTCCTGGCGAGGATCACCTCGACCGAGTAATGGAGTGGGATGTAGGGGGCGAGCGCAGCCATGCGTTGCTGGACGGCGATCCACGCACGGTCACGCTCTCCCGTGTCGAGCGAGGTCAGGGCGAGCTGATAGAGCCGATCGACCTCGTCGTCCTGGAAGCTCCCACGGTTGAGCTCCACGTACCCGATCTCGGGACGGGGCATCTCCGCCGCGACGAAGTGAAAGTTCTCCACGGAGATGCTCCGTCCGTTGAACTGAATACCCGGGCAGCTCGCACGATACTCTCGGTCACGCTCGCGCTGCGCGGAGATGATCGTCTGGCTCGCGTTGATGCCGACCGCCTTCCAGCTGTCGCCGACGATGCTCGCGGCCTGGGCATCCCCGCTGCTCCCCATGATGTCCATGTTCAGGGTTTGCCCATTCGCGTCGGTCAAGCGCCCCGAGGGTTGAAGATGCCAGCCGTCCTCCGCGAATCGGGCCTGGGCGCGGTCGGGGTCGTACGGATATTTCGTAATAACCCGATCAATCTCGGGGAACAGCGGATCGGGAGGCGCGACGAACGTGTCGGCCGCTGGAGCCAGACCGAGCGTAATGGCATCCCCCATCCCCACGCGGTCGATGGCGTAGATCAGCCCCTGCCGGGTCCGAAGGTCCGTGAGCGCCGGCTGCCAGTTCGGCACGTCGCGGAACTGAACGTCGGAGAAGCTCAGCCGGGTCTCTCAGCTCTTGAGGTAACCCTGTCCGCCCGCCACCCACTGGTCGCGCGCAACGACCGCCTCCGACGCCCGGACGCCAGCCGAGCTGACGTAGTCTACAGCGCCCGACAGCAGGTTCGCCAGGATCACGTCGGAGTCTGCGACAAAGAGGATCTCCAGGGCGTCGAGCCCGGGCACCCCCAGGAACCTGTCGGGGTTCGCCTGGGCCACCATGTGGGAGCCGCGTTCCCACTGTTCAAGCGGCAACGGCCAACTGGACACGTAGCCGGTCGTCCACTCCTCGCCGACGAGGAAGCTGACCTTGCTCGCCCGATACGACTCCGGCAGCAGGTGCCGCAGCAGCGGATTGAGGTCGCGGTAGCCCAGCACGTTGGCGCGGGAGTACGGGCTCTTCCAGGAGATCGCGACAGTCCGATCGTCCAGAGCCTACACCGCCGACATGAGATCTTCGACCTCACGGTGCAGGACGGCCAGCTCGTCGTCCGTGGACACCTCGAACGCGAAGACGAAGTCCTTCGGGTGATCGGGACGCCGTCGTGCCACCGCGCTTCCCCATGGAGACGATACGTCGTTACCATCATGCCATCCGGGTCGACGACCCAGCCGCTGCACCCCTGGCGGGGAATCTCGCGGGCCAACATTGGGCATACGACTCCGCTGAAATCGTAGTAGGTCAATTACGAGTTGAAGTTCCATATGAACTCGCCAACGCCCGATCCAGTGATGAACTTGGGATTCGAGTTCTCGGGCTCAAGCGGATAGGCGATCCTGAGGGTGCCTCTGGGCTTGGGCGCGCGTTCCCCCGCGGGGGTCGTGGGCCCGCACGCCAGCACGATCGAGGTGGCGAGCGCCATGAGACAAAGATGCCACCCTACCCCGAGCCTTCGAGACATGGCTGCTGCCACGCGACCGCTCACATCCATGTTTCCATGTGCCCGTCACAACCTCTACTCACGGCACCCCTGCGTCCCGCGCGGGCAAACAGCCGTTCCATGTCAGGCGTCACGCCGTGCTTCGCACATTCCTCCACGTACGTTCGATAGATCCACGGGTCCTCGTCCTGGTACTCGATCTGATTCCCTCCCTCGTTCATCTCCCGCGAGGAGCCGTTAGTCCACAGGTCGAAAGAACCGAAACTTGCCCGCTCCCCACCGAATCGCCAGGTACCGAGCGGGCGCCTGTCCGGTGTTGAAGTGTTGGTGGAATGCCATGTCCTGGGGAACGAAGGTTGTGGCCGGCTCCCAGGAATCTTCTCGTAGGCGTCGCTCGCGTGCCAGTGGAGCGAATACCCGGTGCCGGTCACGATGACCACGCTGGCCCCAGGCCCGTGCCGGTGCGCCTTCTTGTACGTGCCAACAGGAAACTCCGACACGTGCGCGATGAGTGTGGAGTTGCCGAGCTCAAACTGGATACTCGTGCCACCGCCGCTCCGGGTTTTCCATGTCCGCACTCCCACTATTCTCATTCCACCGTGAGACCTACGTTCCGGAGGCACACGACCCTGCGGGTTTCGCCGTGGATTGCGTGTAGACATGGGCCAGCGTATGCCAGATGTTCAGCCGAGCGGTAGCTGCGCCCCAGCGTATCCGTTCGAATGCACCTGGGCAACTGCCGTGCGGCAGGCGATCGCGGTGTCAGGGAGCTGGCTGCGCCCCGCGCAGAATCCCGATGGCGGCGATGTCGCTCACACGCATCGCCGCCAGAGCGCCGCACTGGACGCGAGCGCGGAAGATTCGCGGCGTTGCGTTCCACGGGGAACGATGCGGGCTCCCAGACATGCATCGAGCCTGATGTACACTATCGGGGCAAGCACCGCGGATGCGGCAGGAGGGGTCGATGCTGAGCGAAGAGCTGAACGATCTCATCAACAGAGTCGGTCCCGGGACGCCCGGCGGGGACTACATACGCCGTTACTGGCACCCGGTCGAGCTGTCGGCACGCGTCGCACCAGGCGGCCAGCCCAAGCAGATTCGAGTCCTCGGCGAAGATCTGGTGCTGTTCCGCGACCAGGATGGCCGCGCCGGCGTCCTCGGCCTCCACTGCTCGCACCGATGCGTTTCGTTGGCATACGGTCGCGTCGAAGACGGTGGGATCCGCTGCGCGATGCACGGCTGGGTGTACGACGTCGATGGCCGATGCCTCGAGCAGCCGGCTGAGCCGGACGACTCGTTCAGGGACCGGATCCAGCACCCGGCCTATCCGTGCGAGGAGCTGGGAGGCCTCATATTCACGTACATGGGCCCTCCTGAGAAGAAGCCACTGTTGCCGAGATATGAGGTGCTGGTGCGCGAGGACGGGACGCGAACGCGAGAGTGGTACTTCATCGACGGTGGCTATCTCCAGCACCTCGAGGGGGCGCTGGACACCGTACATGCCCAGTACCTGCATATGGCCAATTGGTCGGTCAAGAAGTACGAGGTGGCGTCGCAGCCAAAGCCCAAGATCGACTCCGCCGAGCTCAGCTACGGAATGTGGTCGCGGATCTACAAGTCGCATCCTGGCGCTGTCATGGGTACCATCTTCTCCCATTTCGTCATGCCGGGGGGGTTTCTCCTCCAGAACGGACGGGACTACGAGAATCGTCCCAGGCAGCGAACTGACCAACCGGCGCAGCCGCAGCACGATATTTCCAAGAACCAGAGCTGGTACGTTCCGGTCGACGACGCGCACTGCCTCAGATTCCGCGTGAACTTCTCGCCGTTGAATCCAGACCGGACCCCCGCCAGCCTCCGGCCGGACGCGGAACTCGTTCATTCCCGGAGGGGTGACGACTACGGGCGGGACTATGACAACATCGACTCGATCTCCGGAATCGACCCGACCGTGGGGGCAACGTTCCGGTCGCAGGACACCATGGCGAACGAGACCCAGGGGCTGCCGTACATGGATCGGAGGATGGAGCACCTGGGAGCCCACGACCGACCGCTCACGATGACCCGCATGATCATCCTCAAGGCGATCGCCGACGTACAGAAAGGACTGGACCCGAAGCATGTCATTCGGGACCCGGCGGAGAACCAGATCGTGTACGTCCGGGGCGATGACCCGCAGGAGTGCTTCAACGCCGACTCGGAGCCGACCCCTGCTGTCGCATGGAGTTAGGCTTTCAAGGCCCGTCCGAGATGGTTCTCCTCCTGGATGTCCCGTGGCAGGAAGCTGTGGAGCATGAGCCCGTCACGCCGCTGTGAGCACCGCGAACGGGACCGGCCGCGTCCAGGGGCTGAACGAGGATTGAGCCGGAGTTCCGGAAAGCAGGAAGCCGCGGGTCCGGCGGGGACACTCCGCGGCCGGCGCTCTTACTGGGCTCGCCGAGTTCCCGCATGGGGGCGTCTCAGTCCGCGACCGTTCCGAGCGCGCGGAACACCTTCTCCGGCGTGAACGGGATTGGACATGATGCGTACGCCGATGGCCGGCGGAGTGACAGGCGGACCGAAATTGGCGATCCCTTTGGATCCGAAGGGCCCTGGGCCGTCTTCATTCTCGATCATGCCGGAGGCGAACGCTTCGGGGATGTCGCCCATCAGCGGCAGCCGGTACTGAAACGCATCCGCGTTGAGGAGCTGCCCGTCCTCGTGGTGCAGCTCCTCCGTCAGGGCAGCGCCGATCCCGATGATCACACCGCTCTCTAGCTGGCCGGCCGCCGACCGGTGGCTGAGGACCTAGCCGGCATCAACGGCAATCCCCACCTGGATCAGCCTGATCTCGCCGGTCTCGCGGTCAACCTCGATCTCGACGGCTGCGACGGCCGGCGACCAGTGGTCGTGGGCCCCGTATTCGTTTTCACAAGGCTCGGCCCGCACGTTGGCACCCTCGCGCCGAACGTCCGTCGCGCCCGTTGCCTGCACGATCTCCCCAAACGTGTAGCGCTGCTCACCGCGCGTCACCAGTCCCTCAGTTACGCGCCACTCTTCGGGAGCCCCGCCGTGCGCCCGCGTGGCCGCCGATGCCAGCTCGCGCTTGAGCTGCAGGCAGGGGTTGTGCACCGCGGTGCCCATCTGGACCGTCGTCCGCTGGGAGCTCGTCCCCGGGAACGCCAGCTCATTCGCCGTGTCCGGTGCGCCGACAACGATGTGGCTCTGCGGCATCTCGAGCGTCCGGGCGGCGACGACGCCGATCATGGTGTACTCGCCGGCCCCGACTTCCGGAGCGTTAATGCGAGATCGTCACAACGCCCTGCTGGTCTACCGAGGCGAGAGCCGTCGCGTTTCCCATTCCAGAGCCACGGCGCCTGGAGATGGCGAGGCCCCGCCCGCGAGACACGCGCTCGCCGGGCTCGTACGCCCTCGGGGTCGGCCCGTCCCACCCGATCGCCTCCATGGCTCGCTTGATCAGCTCCGGCACATCGCTGTCCATCGGCAGCACGCGCGCGGGCGCCATGCGCCCGTTGCGCTTCCACGTGTCCGTCGGAAGTCCCTCCCCACGATCGAGCAGATTCTTCAATTGCAGGTCGAGTGGACGCATCCCGATCCGGCGAGCCGCGTCGTCGAGCATCGAGTCGACTGCGAAGCTCGGCTGGTTCTTGCCGGTATTCCGAAAGCCCCCGGCGGGAACTCGGTTTGTGTAGGCGGTATGCGCGCGGACGCGGAAATGCGGGACCCGGTAGGCACCCCATGCCGCAGTTTCCGCGTTGCCGGTTGCGATCCGGGCGCCCGTGAAGTAGGCACCGGTGTTGATCTCGAAATACTCATCCAGGGCCGTGATCGTGCCGTCGGCCTTCAGCCCGAGGGTGATGGTGATATCGAACGCGTGGCGCGCGGTCGTCCGAAAGGACTCGACGCCGGACACGCGGAGCTTCACCGGTCGTCTGACCCTACGGGAGAGGACGATCCGGAACCTTTCCTTTGGCCAGCCGAACACGGCGTTGGCCGTCTCGGTGATCTCAAAGGGCGTGTTTGTCGGGGCCCACACGTCGAGGATATCGCCGGAGAAGTCGACGATGAAGGACGACGCTGGTTCCATCGGGTGCTGATAGATCATTGTGCATGAATAGGTCTCCGTGAGTACGACGTCCGCTTGTCGCAGTCCTGCTGCGATGTCGCCCCACTCCCACAGGTCCGACAGCGCGAGATTGCTGTCAAGATCCTCATGGATCAGCTGGGCCTCCGGTCGCAGCGCCTCCGACGCATCGAAGAGCGGCGACAGGATCTCATACTCGATCTCGACAAGCTCCACCGCTTGCCGCGCGGTCCGCTCACCCTCGGCGAGGACCATCCAAACGAGATCTCCGTCGAAACGCACGTGGTCGGCCGCGATGAACTGCTGCCTCCAGCTCGACGACGCACCCGTGATCTGGAACTCGTGGGCATTTCCGTGGTGCAAGATCGCGGCGACGCCGGGAAGCCGTTCCGCCCGGGACGAATCGATGGCGTTGATCTTCGCGTGCGAATAAGCGCTGCGGATGGCGTCCGCGTGCAGCGTGCCGGTCGGTTCGGGCATGTCCTCGACGTAGGCGGAGCGACCTGTCACCTTGTCGACGATGTCTACCCGAGGCTGGTCCTGCCAGTCCCTCGTACCGGGCATTTCATCCGATGGGCCCTTCATTACCCTCTCCTCACGCGCATCACTGACCTCAGTGGCTCGCCCGTGTCACCCCCATGCGAAGAATGCGTGATTCATGCTGACGGATCTCGTGCACGGAGCTCGGCCGCTGCGTCCTGGATCGCTGCCGCAATCGCTGGGTAGCAACCACAGCGACAGATGTTCCCGCTCATCCAGTGCCGAATGTCGGCCAAGGTCGGCGTCCGATTCCGGGCCAGGAGCGCGCTCGCCGCCATGAGCTGGACGGGGGTGCAGTAGCCGCATTGCGAGGCCACGCGGCGAACGAACGCCTCCTGCACGGGAGACAGGTGATCGCCAGAGGGGGGCCTTCGACGGTCGTCACGCACCGGCCGTTCGCCTCGAAGGCCAGATACGAGCACGAGCTCATCGGCTCCCCGTCGACGAGTACGGTGCACGCCCCCCACACCTCGGACTCACACGATCGCTTCGTTCCCGTCAGTCCGATTCGCTCGCCCCATCGAGCTCGATCTGGACCGCGTGACCGTCTGTCCGGGGCCAGTGGCGCAGCGGAACCGTGTACACGTTGTCGACTCGATGCCCGCGAATGAGCTCCAATCCTTCGCGGGCCACCCAGTCCTCGTAGTGAAATCGGTGCCACCAACGATCCGGATCTTTCATCGTCTCCCTCTCTCATCAGCACGTGTCGACTGCAGGGGGCGCGCACAGGAAGAGCGCCTCAACCACCACGACTACTGCATGTCCCAAAGGTACGCATGGCGGCTGTATGTACCGGACTGCTGAGGGCTCGACATTGACCCTTCAACATCGTCGAGCGCGACGACCCGGCCGGCTCGAGCGAGGAAGTCCGTTGAGAAGTAGATGGGCATCATGGGGAGATACTCGGCCACGTAGTCGCTCACGCGCTTGAGCGAATCAAACTGGTCCCGGGGCGAGAGGGCCATCTCGTATCGCTGCACGAGCGCTTTGGATTCGGCGGTTGCACACGAGCACCGATTGCCCGCCCAGCGGTTGTCGGCACTCGCGGGCTCCCCCTTCAGGACGCGGAGCCCGTTGTACCCACTCGGCCCCCCCGAGCTCGCCTCGTAGCCTGGGTACGTCGCCCGATACTCGCCGTCCCGCTGCAGTGCGGCCGGAATCGGAATCTCCTCCACCTCAATGCCGATCCGCCGCCAGAAATCCGCATAGACTGGCAGTTCCCACAGGTTGTCACCCGTCGTGACCGAGAGCCCAGTCCGGAACGCCCGACTGTCCGCACTGTTGCGAAGCGGGCCATCAGGTCCCGCGGTCCACCCAGCGTCACGCAGGATCGCCTTCGTCCGGTCTGGATCGTAGGCGTACTGACGCAGCCCGTCTCTCACTGCGTCATAGAGCACGTGCTGCGGGCCGAACAGCGACCACGCACCGGTGGTTGTCCCGGCGCTCGCCCCGACGAGGTTATCACGATCGATGGCCCGGTACAGCGCGTCCCTCACCCTGGGGTCCAGGTTCGCAGGCTCGCGCTGGTACTCCGGCCGGTGCTGCGGGTAGAGGGTCCGAAGCCCGCCCGGTCGAACGTAGACCGTGCCAGCACCGTCACGATCCCACCTCTCCTTAAGCTGCAGCGCTAGCTCGGCGCTTACAGCGCCATCGAAGAACATGTCCACAGTACCAGACAGCATCTCCGCGAACGTCGCCTGCTCATCGGAGAACGCCCGCACATTGATGACGTCAATCTTCGGGCGCCCCAGAAAGTACTGCTCATACGCCGTCAACTGGATACCGGTCCCCGGCTCGATCGAAGCGAGCTGGAACGGACCGAGGTGGACGTATTCACTCGTCCAGTACGGATGGTTGACGAACTCGCTTGAGTCTCCGGACGCGGAAGCGCTCTTGAAGGCGGCCTCCAGAATGTGGCGCGGCAGCGGCAAGTACCTGCGGATGACCAACGCATTCCCCAGGTAGTGGGGTCCTTCGTATGTGAACACGGCCGTGTAGTCATCCGTGGCGACCACTGATTCCATCGTCTCTACTGCATCGTTCCCAGAGGCCGCATACTCCTTGAGTGGATTCAGCGAGAAGGCGAGGTCATGCGCAGTAAACGGTGCACCGTCGTGCCACGTGACCCCCTGCCGCAACTGGAACGTGACCTGCATACGGCCGTCCGGCAGGACGGTCACCGTGCCGTCTTCGACCGTGGGGACTCGCTCCGCGAGTCGCCCAGCTAACGTGAACGACGTACCCGAACTGATGAGCGCGTCATTGTAGATCTCCTCAAGGGATCCCCATCCGCCGGTTGGGGTCCCCTCCGTAATCGCCCCCAGCGTGTTGACACCGGTTGTGATTCCGATATTCAGCGTCTTCGTCCGACTACCCTGATCGCCTGTCCCGGCGCCGCCGCCAGTTCCGTCCGTGGGAGCACACGCCACAGTGACGACCGAGAGGACCGCGAACAGGGTGAGCGCGATGCGGGAGCCAGGGCCCTTCCGACGATCGCCATGAGCAGGCCGCGGCCAGTTGCACGATGTCCTACCGGGCAGTGCCCGCGAACGGCGAAGCCACATAGGGAACCCTCCTCCGAGCCTCATCGAGTGTGCTGCCACGGCCACTGATCGACCGTGTTGGGTATCTACCACATGGTACTGCCTTCTGCAAGGCGGCGAAGCCACTCGCCCGCCTGCGAGTCTCACCACGCAACTCCTCGCCCTTGAGTCCGATTGCTCACGCTCATCCAATTCGGGTGGTACGCAGCAGGGCGACACGATACACTTGCCACCGGGGCGTCCGTGTCTCTGCCTTCGCCCCACCGCGCTTCGACACTGGAGCCGTCGAAGCGCATAGTCGGGTCGATCAAGGAGAGGGAGTCCAATGGAGGATCCGGAGCGCTGGTGGCATCGCTTCCACTATGAGGACTGGGTTGCGCGCGAGGCACTCGAGCTCATTCGGGGCCATCGCGTGGAGAACGTCTTCACCGTTCCGCTGCGCCACTGGGCGCGAACCGACGCCGATGCAGTGCAGATCGAGCTGGACGGCGCCAGCGAGCAGGCGGCCGCGTACGTCCAGGAGATCGCTCCGACGCGCAAGACGAATCCCATGCGGCACGTCTACGAGGAGCTGGTCTACGTGCTTACCGGTCGAGGCAGCACGAGCGTCTGGTACGACGAGGATAGAAAGCGGTTCTTCGAGTGGGGGCCCAGCAGCCTGTTCGCCATCCCCATCAACGCCTGGTACCAGCACTTCAACGTGTCCGGTAGTGAGCCCGCCCGCTACATCGCCCTGACTACGGCACCGACCATGATGAACTTCATCCGCGACGACGATTTCATCTTCAACAACCCCTATCGATTCAAGGACCGCTTCGATCAGGAGCAGGACTACTACAACGCGGAAGTCAGGTCACGCACCATGTCCCGGGTCAAGGGCGGCCGACAACAGAACGTGCATTTCAGCAACCTGTGGCCGAGCGTCAATAACGTATTCGAGCGCCCTCGGGAGTCCCGACCGGCATTCGACCCCACGATCGACAAGAACCTCAATGAGGGGGGCGGTGGCTACTCGTTCGAGCTTGCCAATGGGGTACTTGGCTCGCATATCTTCGAGTCGCCAGGCGGAACCTTCACGAGCGTGCACCGTCACGGGCCGGCTGCCCACGTGCTGTGGCTCAAGGGGGAGGGGTACTCCATCCTTTGGCCGGATGGCGGCGAAGCCAACAAGATCAAGGAAGACTGGGGTCCAGGCACCCTGATCGTGCCGCCGAACTGGTGGTGGCACGGCCACAACGTCACCAGCCGGGAATCCGCCCGCTACATCGCCCTCAAGCTCAGCAGTCGGAAGAACATGGTCAGCCGGACGCACGAGCTCACGATGACGAGCACGCGGGAACACCCCGGTGGCCAGTCGACGTCCTTCGCCGATCTCGCGCCGGACCTCCTGGCGGAGCTGAGACAGGTATTCGAAGATGAGTGTGCCCGGAAGGGCACACCGGTACATCCGCGGATGCACCAGATCATCGGGGCGTAGCACGGGGCGCAGCATCGGAGCCGGGGAACCGCGGCATCCTCGCCCAGGGCCGCACTGGTCGACTCAGCGAGGGAACCATGTTACAGCCACGTTGGCTGCTGCTCAGCAGGTCGAGTTGTGGGCAAACAGGTGCGCCCCGCCGACGCGCCTGAAGCCCCTCGCGCACTGCTCCTGCACGCTCGCCGGCTCTTCCTGGAGCAGCTCATCAATGAAGCCCGACAGGTCCAGCTCCCTCAGGTAGTGCATGTCCCAGAGGGCGAATGGGTTGGCAGCCTGAGCGTCTTCGTACCGCATGCGGCTCAGCTCCCAGGCGTTCAGCACGCCCTCCGGCGAGGGGTATGGCTTGATCGGGGAGCGTGTGATCGACTCGATCCTCTCACCGTGCTGGCTGTACGGCCTCGTATCCTTCACGTCGAGCAAGCGCTGCGCCTCGTCGGGGTGCACGCGCGTAAAGTGGATCGTTTCCACCATCGCGCGGACCAGCCGCTCGGCCAGACCTTCCTTCTTATGGAGCGCCTCGTAGCTGGCCGTAATGGTGGTGCCGTTGATCATCGGTAGCTCCGGCAGCTCGAGCACGTGGAGGTCCTGGACCTCTTCCCGACGCGCTCGGCCGGCGAACGCCGCGTCAGCCTTTCCCGTCCTCACCGCGTCGAACAGCCTGGCCTGGAGCTCCGGGCCTGCCCCCCGCTCGCCTGCTGCTCCGACCTCGATCCATTCGGCCTCGCCTTCGGCATAGCCCTGCCGCATGACGTCAAGGATGTGGTTGAGCCGGTCGTGGCCGGCAATCCCCTTGCTGGAAATCAGGCTGGTATCGGCGATGCGGAGTCCCTTGGCCTTGAACTCGGCCAGAGAGCTCACCGGCTCACGGGTGACGACCCGGTTCTGGACGGCATTGCTCGGGGACGCCAGGCAGACGATTGGCTTCCCCCGTGCCACCCAGATGTACGGGGTGATGTGGTTGCCGCAGATCATGTCGATCTTCCCCGAGAATAGCGCATCCTCTGCCTCCCGAGGATCGTCGGTCCCCTCCAGGTAGGTGAGCTTCAGGCCCATTCCGGGCAGGATGCCAGCCTTCTCGGCCACCTCCCAGAACTGGGAGTGTCCGGCCCGAAACATCGCCCGCAGCTCACAGGTTGGGTAATCCTGCATATCCAATCTCCCTTTCTGTGCAGAGGATGACGGTTCGTTCCATCCGATCAGAGCCGCGCCGGATCAGGCGCCGCCAAATCGCTCCATGATCGAGTCGTACTCCGCCCTGCCTTGACGAGCGGCAAAGCGCCGGCTCTCCTCGATTCCCTCCAGCTTGTCGAAGTAGCCGGTTGGCGTCCCGTTCAGCACCAGCTCCCTGAGCAGTTGCCGCTGGGCGTGCAGCGCTGCCAGCTCGAGCGCGCCCGGGATGACGGCGCAGCTCACTCCCCAGGCGTGGAACTGATCGCTCGTGAGTCCCCGCGGGAGTACCCCGAGAAACGGCTGGGATACGACCTTGCGCAGGGCCTGAATGCCGTCCTCCCCAAGCGTTCCACTCGTCCAGCAGGCGTCTGCCCCCGCTTCGATGTATTCCGCCATCCGGTCGATAAACTCGTACCGGTCCGTGCGGTTCTCGCTGCGCGCGATGATGATCATCGACTCGTCCGCACGCGTGTCGACGGCGGCGCGGATCTTGTTCACCATCTCGCGGCGTGAAATGACCGCAGGGGCGCTGTCCACTCCGTAGGCCACTTTGGATGCCGTGTCTTCGATGTGGATGGCGGCCGCGCCGGCTCGCTCGTACTCTTTGACCGTGCGGATGACGTTCGCCACATTGCCAAACCCGGTGTCAGCATCAGCGATGACCGGAATGTCGACAGCGTCCGCCAGGGCGAGAATGCGCCCGACCATCTCGGTCATGGTAAGCAGGCCGGCGTCGGCGTAGCAGCAGATCTGGTGGGCGACACTGCCGGCCCCATGGATCGCGGGAAAGCCCACGTCTTGTACGAGACGTGCCTCTATGGGCGTGCCGCAGGCAGGGGCGAGATGCATCTCCGGCCCGTCCAGGAGCTCCCGAAGCAGTCTGCGCTTCTCAGTCGCGCTTCGCATGCATCCCCCGTTCGTGCAGCTCGTTCATCATACGACCGTCCGGACCAGCGCGCCGGCGCGTGGTCGATTCCGATCGGTCAGTGCAGATAGCCGCGCTCCCGCCAAAATCGCTCTGCCGCTGGATGGAGGGGTACCGTCATGGGTGTGTCCGGTGCGTCGATGCACATCCGCTCGAGAGGCAGCGGTCCCTCGCCCTGCCAGGGAACCCGATCCTTGCAGGCCTCCAGCGCGGCACAGCAGGCACGGACGACCGCGTCCGGAGCGTCGGCGCGCGTGTAGACGGGCCAGCCGCTGAAGTCGAGGGTCGGGATGTCTACGGGAAGCTTCGGATAGTCGGCCTGCTTCAGCGTCGCGCGCCGAAACCCGATCGCCTCGAGCCTCTCGGCCAGCGGGCCGTCGATCGGCAGCACGTGCATGCCGGCGTCGAGCGCGGCCGGCAGCCAGTTGTCGACTGCCTCGTCGAAGATGGCGTCGACCT
>WHTR01000019.1:40537-40762 GCA_009377635.1 Chloroflexota bacterium | reverse complement strand
CATCGGCGCCTCGGTGTGGACAAAGCTCAGCGGGACGAACTCCGTGATCCCACCCGTCTCGCGTTGCAGGTCGCGCAGGAGCGCAAGGTGCGCCGCTCGGTGGCGCGTGGTCTCGACGTGGCCGTACATGATCGTAGATGTCGTAGGGATGCCCAAGCGGTGCGCTCCGCTGATGATCCGGATCCAGTTCTTGACGGAGATCCGGCCGGGCGCGATGATGCGCCG
>WHTR01000019.1:0-40527 GCA_009377635.1 Chloroflexota bacterium | reverse complement strand
AGCTCCGCAATCGGCAGGAAATAGCCCTGCTCCTCGCGGTGCCCCCGGCTGAACGCACAGAATCCGCACCGCTTGACACAGACATTCGTGAAGTTGATGTTGCGGTTCACGACGTAGGTGACGACATCGCCCACGGCGCGCCGGCGCAGCTCATCGGCCACGAGGAGCAGGCCGTGGAGCTCGCGCCCGGTCGCATCGAACAGCACCTGCCCCTCGTCGACGGTCAGCTCGCGCCCCGCGAGCGCGCGGTCCAGGATGCGCACGACGCCGGGCTCCAGCGCGTCGAGCCATCGGCTCAGCTCGGCGGCCAGGTGTCCGGCCCCGTCGCCCGCCTCCCGCCTCAGACGGGCCCCGTGCGGTTCGCCTACCATCGGGTCTCCTCTCCCTTCACCAGCCCCGTCGCGTCCGTCCACGCCCGAATCCGGGCCGCGAGACGCGGCCGCACGAACGCCGGCCTGCGGACGTACGCCGGGGAGAGGCACAGGCGCTCCCGGAGCACGAAGCCCGCCCCCTCCGTGACCTGCCGCAGCGCATCGATCTCCGGCCATGCCCGCTCGGGATTGATGTGGTCCTTCGTGACCGGCGAGATGCCCCCCCAATCGTTGATGCCTGCCGCGAGGTAGAGCGACAGCACGTCTTGTGTCTCGTCTGTGCCCCCGGCGAGATTCGGGGGTGCCTGGAGGTTCATCTCCGCGCCGAGGATCAGCCGCGCCACGGCGATCGTGCGGACCATTTCGAGGACGCTCGGCTCCGGCCACCCGCGCATGCGCGTATCCGGCTTCGCGCGAAAGTTCTGGACGATCACCTCCTGAATGTTCCCGGACCGCTCGTGCAGTTCCCGGATGGCGATCAGCGCATCCACGCGCTCCTCCGGCGTCTCCCCGATGCCAACCAGGATCCCCGTCGTGAAGGCGATCCCCAGCGCGCCCCCCGTCGCCATCGTCTGCAGCCGGGTCTCCGGCGCCTTGCCCACACACCCGAAATGGGCCTGACCGCGCTCCAGGAGACGCTCGCTGGCACTCTCCAGCATCAGCCCCATCGAGCCGTTCACGTCCCTCAGGGCAAGCAGCTCGTCGCGCGTCAGGACCCCGCAGTTCGCGTGCGGGATGAGGCCGGTCTCCCGGTGGACCCGCTCGCCCATGGCGGCCAGGTACGCGATCGTGCTAGGGTAGCCGAGATCCCGGAGCTGATCGCGCGCCGCCGCCCACCGCTCCTCTGGCTTCTCGCCGAGGCTGAAGAGCGCCTCCTTGCAGCCCTGCTCGCGGCCCGCGTGCGCGACCGCGAGCACCTCCTCCGGGGGCATCGTCCGCGCCGCCGCGTGGCTCGGCGGCTTGGCGAACGTGCAGTAGCCGCACCGGTCGCGGCAGAGGTTCGTCAGCGGGATGAAGACCTTCCGCGAATAGGTCACCGTTCGCCCCGTGCCCCGATCGCGAACGGCAGCGGCCGCCCCCATCAGCGCCGACACGTCCGCCTCCGACCCGCGCATCAGGCGATAGCCATCGTCTCGGCTGAGGGGTTCCTCGACCGCCCGCGCGAGGATCTCCGCGATCTCCTCGCTTCCGGGCGTGCTCAGGGGGACTGACATCGACATCCACCGGTTCCCTGCCGTGCGGCTCGTCCGGGGAGGACAAACCCGTCACGAGGGCAGTGTAGCCGTCTCCCCCAGAGATATCAACCGCCTGACGCCCTTTCTTCAATAATGTCACGCACAAGCCGATGTCATTGCGCGTATCTGGCGGTCGCACCGCCGAAAAAGCTCAGACAGTCATGCACCACCGAGAGCCGCTCCAATCGCGCAAGCGTCGGGCGTACGGGACCCAGTGCTATAATCCGGCGCCCACCGGAGCCGAGCCACACCGGGTGCGAGCCGCCTGCAGCCACAGCGATTCATTCCGCATCTACCGTTCAGGACTTGTCAGATGGCCGAACTATCCTATCGCGACGTCGTGGAGATCCGCGGCCACATCATCGATTCCCTGATTCTCCCCACGATCATGGACGAGATCATGGACCGCGGCGGGGAGTTCGACCTCCAGACCATTGAGGTCGGCAGACGGAAGGACGAGCCGAGCTACGCCCGCCTCGAGATCCGCGCAGCCACCCAGGAGGAGCTGGAAAGCCTCATCGACCGAGTGAGCCGCCTCGGGGCAACACGGCTGGAAGTCAAGCCGGTGCAGACCGCGCCCGCTCCGGCTGACGGCGTCTTCCCGGACGATTTCTACTCCACGACGAACCTGCACACGTTCGTGAACATCGCGGGGACGTGGACCCCGGTCGAATATCCAGAGATGGACTGCGGCATCCTCGTCGACCGCGCGGGGAAGCGGGCGCACTGCGTCACCATCAACGAGGTGCGCTCGGGCGACCCGATCGTCGTCGGCCACGACGGCCCGCGTCGTCCCCCTGGAGCGCCCGAGATCGCAGCCGCCGGTCTTTGCCTTCATGGGCAGCACGGTCTCTGCCGAGAAGCCCAACCCGCGACTGATCCATGAGATCGCGACCCGCATGCGCGAGATCCGCGCCGCGCGCCACAAGATCCTAGTCGTCAGCGGCCCGGTCTTGATCCACACTGGTACGCAGCCGGAGATGGAGTGGCTCATCGAGCACGGCTACATGCAGGCGCTGTTCGCCGGCAACGGCCTCGGCGCCCACGACATCGAGGCTGTGCTCTTCGGCACATCCCTCGGCGTCTCGCTCAAGGACGGCGTGCCCATGGAAGGCGGGCACGAGCACCATCTGCGCGCGATCAACATGATCCGTCGCGCTGGCAGCATCCGGGCAGCCGTCGAGCAGGGAGTTCTCCGGTCCGGCATTATGCACGCGTGCATGCGGCATGGCGTGGAGGTTGTCCTCGCCGGGTCCATTCGGGACGATGGCCCGCTGCCAGACGTGATCACTGACACGCAGGTCGCACAGAACGAGATGCGGCGAGTCGTGCGGAGCGGGGTGAAGCTCGTCCTTATCCTCGCGTCGATGCTCCACGGCATCGCGACGGGCAATCTCCTGCCGGCGGACGTGACGACGGTGGCTGTGGACATCGAGCCCGCCGTGGTGACCAAGCTCTCCGACCGAGGTACCTTCCAGAACATCAGCGTCGTGGCAGATGCGGGGAGCTTCCTTCGTGAGCTCGTGCGGCAGCTTGCGGAGGCAGAGCACACGGGTTAGACCTACGGGCGGCCGCTGGTGGGGCTCGGACGATGCGTTCTCGGTAGCTATTCTCATTCCACCGTGAGACCCGCATTCCGCAGGCACACTACCGTGCGGGTTTCACCGTGGATTCCGTTTAGAGTCGGCTCTCGTCCCGGACCCGGTCGAAGCATGTACTGCAGTACACCGGCCGGTCACCCCGAGGAAGGAAAGGCACCCGCGTCTCAACTCCGCAGGACGCGCAGATGGCTGGATACATCTCTCGGCGGGACGCACCCTCGGGCCCGCCGCTCAGCCGTGTACGACGCGCCGCACGGCAGTCTGGGCAGCGACCCGGCTCATTCATCAGGCTCTTCGCCGCGTAGAACTCCTGCTCTCCGGCCGTAAAGACGAAGTCTCCCCCACATTCTCGACATTGCAGCGTCTTGTCCGTGTAGTCCATCCTGGCGCACCTTCCCTAGAAGTTGAGGCGAGTCAGCACCAGAAAGAGCGTCGCAGAATCCGCCGCATCACGCGGATCTCGCCTCGGAGCCGGCTCTTCTATAGGCCGGCGGGCAGTATAACGAATTGCCTTCTCAGGAGCAACACGCACGCACGCACGTACGTGCGAGACATTGAGGGGGGGGTAATGGCTAGCGATCCTGGATGAAGTCGGCAACGGTCGGACTGTTCGCTGCGTGATCCGGAGGGGAAGAGCAGCGATTTCATGGTGACGGTGCGGATTCCTGCTCAGCGGGACGCTCCGCCCGCCAGGTTTAGGTCGGCGGCAACGGTGGCGAGGCGCCTGTCCCGCGTCCACAGCTTCGTGGCACCGGTCAAGGCCACTGAAGCAAGGAGGTGAACGTCGACGTAGCCGATGCCGCGGCCCATCAGGCGGCGGTACTCGATGAACCCCAAAATCTCTGTGTGACCGGCCACCTGGGCCTCGGGAAGCGCCTGCAGCAGCCTGAGCACCTCTCCGCGGTTCACAAGGTTGCCACAGGCGAGTTCGCCGACGACGAACGGGTGGACGAGCACCTCCCCCGCCTCGAGCACCTTGACCAGAGCTGAGTCGCCCTGGCGTAGATGGTCGATCCAGACGGAAGTGTCGACCAGGATCATGCGGGCTCGCTCCGTCGTCGAGGGATCGGCTGCAGAGAGCCTTCGCTCCCCCCGAGACGAGCCAGGCGCCGCGCGCTTTCCCGCTCGATCAGGGCTTTGAGCCCCTCCCGGATGAGGGTTGTCCGTTCCTTCAGCCCAGTGATCCGCTGAGCCTCCGCCAGCAGCGCTTCATCCAGTTTAATGGTGGTGCGCATCAGCTCGACACCTTTCCACAAGAGATGCTCCGATTGTACATCACCTGATGCATCAAAAGTGGAAAGTACAACCGTTCCCCCCTGTGTTCGCAATACGTGCGAGACAGACGTTACGCCTGCCGGAGGGGGCGGCGCGCGGGCACGCCGGGGCGCCTCGGGTATGTCGGGGGAGTGGCCGCGACCTTCCGCAGCACAACCAGGACACGTGTCTCACATAGGTCAGGGGGCGCGACCGGTTCGACGGCATCGACGACGCAGCGAAGCCGGTCCAGCGCGGACGCTGCCGCCGCGATCTCTTCATCGATGCCGGTGCGCGTCTTCATGAGCACTGCTCGGCCGCCGACCCGGAGGAGCGGCACAAGCAGCTCCACCAACGTCGCCACGCTGCCGACGGCGCGCGCCGTCGCGAGGTCATACCGCTCTCGGTGCTCGGGCTGACGCGCGATCTCCTCGGCCCGCCCACGGACGGCCCGAGCGTTGCCCAGAGCCAGGGTCTTGATGGCATGCAGCAGAAACACGACCTTCTTCCCGGTGGCCTCGACGAGGGTCACCTCCAGGTCCGGGAGAACGATGGCGAGCGCGAGGCCCGGCAGACCGGGGCCCGCGCCCACATCTACGACGGTCCCCGAGCCGCCCGCCAGGTGGCGGACGACGAGCGGGGCGAGTGTGAGGGAGTCGACGAAGTGCTTCAGTTGGACCTCGTCCGGGTCGGTGATGGACGTCAACCCAGCCCGGTCGTTCCAGGCGAGCAGCTCCTCAAGAAATCGCTCGAATCGGTCGCGTGCCGCACCCGTCAGGTTCAGGCCAAGGGCGCGCGCCCCCCGATCGAGCACTGGCAACCGCGCCGAGTGTTCAGTCACGCGGGACAGCCCGTATAATGCTCCACGAAGGGCCTTGAGCGACAGGCTCTCTCTCCGGCGTCGAGCGCGCTTGGCTGCTGGCTTGCTCCCACGGTCCGGCCCCCGCTCTGACAGACTGCTGACGACTCAAGGCTATCGTACCGCGACGCGGAGGTTTATTCGAACGTTGGTTCCAGGTGATGTATCCACTGCCAACGGCGTGCTACGACTCGGCCAGGCGATGTCCAGTTACCTCTCCACCAGGGATGCATCCGAACGCGAAGAGGTGGCGCGAGAGCTCAGCCGATTCACCCGGTGGATCGGATCCGATGTCCCCGTCGGTGATCTGACCCCAACCCAGGTCGCCCGATACCAGGAACACCTTCCCGAATCGAGCTCAGATATCAATCGGCGTCTGGAGCTCGTCAAGACATTCCTCGCATACCTCAAAGGTCAGAAGCTGACCAGGACGAACCTCGGAGTCCACATCCGAATTCGCCGACCTTCGTCCAGATCCGGGCCCGACCGGGATGCCCAGGCCGTGGGTGAGGCGGTGCGGATCACTGAGGAGGGCCACGCGCGGCTCAGCCAGGAGCTGGAGCACCTCGAAGGGACCGTCCGACCCCGGGTGACGGAGGACCTCCAGCGGGCATATGCTGATAAGGACTTCCGGGAAAACGCCCCCTACGACGCGGCAAAACAGCACCTATCGGAGGTGCAGAGCCGGATCAACGATATCCGTCGAACGCTTTCGGCGGCGAGTATCTATTTCAGTCAATCGACGGACGTGGTTGATCTCGGCACCATCGTCACGCTCCACAGCCTCGACGAGGACGAGCAGGTCACGTACACGGTTGTCGGACCGGGAGAGGTAAGCCCCCGGGAGGGAAAGATCTCTGCCCAGTCGCCCGTCGGCAGTGCGCTCGTGAATCGGCGCGTAGGGGAGGTCGTCGAGGTCCAGACGCCCGCGGGGACCCACACGTATCGGATCGACAAGATCGAGCGACGGTAGCACGTCGTTTCGTAGCGGGCTGAAAAAGCTGGCTGCCCGCAACCTCACCCGAGTAACCTACGCGCATGGATGCTATTCTCATTCGGGCGTGACTCTCGCACGCCGCAGGCACGCCATCATGCGGGTCTCGCCTTGGATGCCGTTTCGGCTGACCCTCGCGCTGCTAGCCGGTCGGGCGGCCGCCTTCGCGAGCCGACGGTTCGGCCGCGGCGGCGGAACGGTGCTGCCAGGACACGTCGTCCCGCGCATTCATCCGCACGCCGTTGACCGGGTCATCGACCAGCTCCCCCACGGCACCGTGCTCCTCTCCGGCACGAACGGCAAGACGACAACGACGCGCATGATCTCGCACATCGCCACGGGATCCGGCCTGCACCCGATCCACAATCGGTCCGGCGCCAATCTCATGACGGGGATCGTCACCGCCATCGTCCTCAACGCCGACCTTCGGGGGCGCCCTCGTGGAGACATCGGTGTGTTCGAAGCGGACGAGGCGCAGGTTCCCGCGGCTGTGGAAGCGGTACGACCGCGGGTGCTCGCGCTCCTCAACATCTTTCGCGACCAGCTTGACCGCTACGGGGAGGTCGACCTCGTAGCCAGGATCTGGCGGGACGCGGTGGCCCGGCTGGATCCGGAGGCCACCCTCGTTCTGAATGTTGACGATCCGCTGGCGGCGCAGGTAGCGAGCGCGGCGCGTGGTCCCGTAGTAACCTTCGGCCTGCAAGTCCAGTCCGTCGGCAGTCCTGAGCTGTCCCACGAAGCGGACAAGCGACTGTGCCCCATGTGCGGACATCGGTTGCAGTACACGTGGTCGTATTTCGGCCACATCGGGCACTACCTGTGCCAGGCATGTGGCTGGCACAGACCCCGTCCGGACGTCTCGATCGAGCGTATCGACACCGGCCGGGACGGGCGGATGGAGCTCACGATGCGTACGGGCGCGGGCGAGCTTTCCACCGTGCTCCCGCTGCCCGGTGTCTACAACGCGTACAATGCCCTCGCCGCCGTATCCGTCTGCCAGGTGCTGGGTTTGCCCACCCCAGCCATCGCCGAGGGGTTGAGGACGTTTACCGCGGTGTTCGGGCGGCAGGAGCGTGTCCACGTTGGAGAGGGGAGCATCGTCCTTGCTCTCGTAAAAAATCCGGTCGGATTCAATCAGGTGCTCTCGTGGGGATTCGGGAGCAGTTCCCTCTTCGTCATCGCGGTCAATGACCTGCTCGCTGACGGGACGGATGTCAGCTGGTTATGGGACGTCGACTTCGAGCCCCTGGCGGGCAGCGTGGAACGGATCGTGTGCACGGGACTGCGTGCCCAGGACATGGCGCTGCGTCTGAAGTACGCGCTCGCATCTCCGTCGCAGATCGTTACGGAGCCTCGGGTCGACCGCGCGGTTGACATGGCCGTCCAAGCCGCGGCCGCGGGCGGCCATGTGGTCGTGTTCCCAACGTACACGGCCATGCTGACGATCCGGCGCGAGCTGCAGCGCCGGCGCATCGTCGCCCCGTTCTGGGAAGACTGAGCGCCATGCACACGCCGAGATCGCAGGTGACCGCCGCGAGAGCGCGCCTTCGGCTCGTCTATCTCTACGGCGACCTGATGAACCTCTACGGGGACCGGGGCAACATCATCACCCTCCAGCGCCGGTGCGCGTGGCGCAACATCGACCTCGAGGTCGTGGAAGCGACTATCGGCGACCGGATCGAGCCGGACAAGAGCGACATCTTCTTTTTCGGGGGCGGACAGGACCGCGAGCAGGAGGTCGTCAGCCGAGACCTGGCCCTCCGCACCGGGGAAGCGATTCAAGAGGCGGTGGAGGACGGGGCGGCGCTCCTCGCCGTCTGCGGGGGGTACCAGCTACTCGGGTACTTCTTCCGAACGGCGGATGGGACGGAGATTCCGGGCGTCGGCCTGTTCGACGCGTACACGATCGCCGGACCCGCGCGGAATGTCGGGAACGTCGTCGTGGATGCCTCCCTCGACGGGCAGCGCCACACCCTTGTCGGGTTCGAGAACCACAGCGGGCGAACATACCTCGGGCAGGCGCCGAGCGGTGCGAGCCAGGCCGCATCCCACATTGGCGGGTGCCCGCAGGCCTCTGGCCCTCACCGCACCGTTCCCCTGGGCCGGGTGCTCGTCGGCAACGGCAACAACGGTGAGGACCATTTCGAGGGGGCGCAAGATCGTCACGCCATCGGAACGTACCTCCACGGTCCCGTGCTTCCCAAGAACCCCTGGCTTGCCGACTGGCTCATCCAGGCCGCGCTCCGCCGACGCCTCGGCGAGGACGCATCACTCCTCCCGCTCGACGACACCGAGGAGGTCGCCGCGCATGACACGCTGATGGCGCGCGTGCTGCGATCTGGCAACGTGCGGACCAGCATCCGATGAAGACCCGCACATGAGCACCGGGGCCAGAGCAATCGTGGCCCGCGCGCTCGGTGGCCTGCAGCGCCTCAACACGAGACGGCAGAGGTCGCCGAGGATTCGCGCAGAGAGCGCCACGGGTCCCCGGCGCGGCATTCCGATCAGTCTGCGCGACGTGCTCCGGGCCGCCCTCATCGTCATGAGCGGCTTCGTGGTCAGCAAGCTGCTCGGGCTGGTGCGAAACATTGTCATCAGCCACCAGTACGGCGCCTCACGGGAGTACGAATCCTTTCTCGCCGCCATCAGCCTCCCGGACACGGTGTTCCAGATCCTCGCCGGAGGAGCGGCCGCCTCAGCATTCATACCGGTTTTCACCACGTATCTTTCCCAGCACGACGAGTACCGCGCCTGGCGACTCACGAGCGCGCTCATCAACCTCGCGGCGCTGGTGGTCGGGACGATCGGCCTGATCATCGCCCTCGCCGCCCCGCTGTTGGTCGGGGTCCTCGTGCCGGGATGGAGCGCGGCCGAGCAGGAGCACGTGGCGTTCCTGACGAGGATGATGATGGTGGCCCCGATCATCTTCGCTATCAGCGCCCTCGCCACAAGCGTGCTCAACTCGGTGAAGCGATTCGCGCTCGCGGCCGCCGCGCCACTGATGTACAACCTCTCCCTCATTGTCGGCGCCCTCGTGCTCCGCCCCCTGGGGGCCGAGGGGCTCGCCATCGCCGCGGTCGCCGGCGCGCTCCTCCACCTGGCTGTGCAGATTCCTGGGCTGTTGCGGGTGGGACTTCGGTACACACCCACCCTTGGCCTCGATCTCGCGGGGACACGAGAGGTCGGTCGGCTTATGGTCCCCCGAACCATCGGGCTCGGCGTCAGCCAGCTCAACCTGCTCGTTAATGTCGCGCTGGCCTCATTCCTGGTCCAGGGGAGCATCGCCTACTTGAACTACGCGTGGCTGATTCTCATGGTGCCGCTCGGCGTCTTCGGGATGGGGTTCTCGACAGCAGTGTTCCCCACGCTCGCCGAGCAGAGCGCCATGGCGCGCGCCGAGGAGGAGCGACAAACGTTTCAGTTCTCTCTGCGGCTGATTCTGGTGCTCACGATCCCAGCCGCGGTCGGACTCATCGTGCTCGGTCGCCCGGTCGTCGGGCTCCTCCTCGAGCACGGCGCCTTCGACCCGCGGGCAACGGGGGCCACGGCGTACGCCCTCGGGTTCTATGCGATCGGCCTCCCCGGCCACGCGATGATCGAGATCATCGACCGGGTCTTCTACGCCGACCGAGACACAGCAACGCCCGTGCGTGCCGCCGCCGGCGCGGCAGCCATGAACATCATCTTGAGCGTCCTCCTCATGCGGACGCAGCTCTCCTTTGGTGGACTGGCCCTGGCGAACTCTCTGGCCGCCTTGACCGAGGCCACGGTGCTGGCGCTCATCCTGGAGCGGCGCATGGGGTGGATCCGTCCGCGCGAGTTCCTGGGGTTCGGCTGGCGTGTTGGACTCGCCGCGCTGGGAGCGGGACTGCTGGCGATGCTTCTGCAGAGCGCGATTGCCCTGCGCGTCGACCCGACACACTGGGTGGGCCAGGGCGTCCTCGTCGGCACGGTCGCGACGGCAGGCGCATTGACGTACCTCCTTCTCTCAACGGCCCTCGGCATCGACGACGTTCGCCGAGCGGCGAATCTCCTGTTGCGTCGGTAAGAGCGCCGCCGCGCTCGACTGATCGGCAAACGTTACAATGGCTGGGCACTCTAAGATCGGATGGGAGGACGACGATGGCGACGGGAAACGGACGCGCAGCGAGCCCGGGCACGGGGGAACGCGTCTGGGACCGATTTCTGAGCGAGCAGGACCGTGCACACGCGGCCATGCGCACGCACCGAACCCGCGGCTTCGGCGAGCGGCCCGCACTCTTGCTCATCGATCTGTACCGGTGGGTTTTCGGCGATGCTCCCCAGCCGCTCCTGGAGGCCGCAGAGGCGTGGCCGGGCACCTGCGGTCTCGCCGCGTGGAGCGCTGTGCCCCACATCCAGCAGCTCCTCGAGGTGGCTCGTGAGGCGGGTATTCCGATAATCCACACCACGGGGCTCGACGAACCGGATCGAGACGCATGGGCGAAGCGCTCCCGGGCCGCGGAATCGAGCGCACCCGACGAGGCGATGGCCGATCGCCTGCGCCGCCGGTTCGATATCATCGAAGAGGTGGCCCCGGTGTCGGGAGAGCGGGTGATCCGGAAGTCGTCCCCGAGCGCGTTCTGGGGGACGCCCCTGGTCGGGTACCTCGTCGACCGGGGTGTGGACACGATTATCGTGGGCGGCGAGAGCACGAGCGGCTGCGTCCGAGCGTCGGTCGTCGATGGATGCACGTACCGCTACCGCATGACCGTCGTCGAGGAGTGCGTGTTCGATCGGCACGAGGCGCCGCACGCGATCGACCTGTTCACCATGAACCAAAAGTACGCTGACGTCCTCCCGCTCACGGAAGTTCTCGGGTATCTGACGCGCTTCAGTGGTGGGCGTCCGGTCGAGCGCGGAGGGCGGGCTGCGGCGCGTGTCTAGCGGCGAGAGCGGAGTCCGCTTCGAACGCCATCCCACCGGGAAGCGTTCCGGGCCGGTCCATGCGCCGGTCCTGAGACACGAGGCAGCAAAAACGTGATCGCGTTCACCCTCGACCCGGTCATGCTGCGTCTCGGGCCCCTGGTCCTCACCTGGCACGGGCTCTTCACGGCTCTTGGCGTGGCCGCCGGCTCGTGGCTCGCCCTGCGCATTGCGCGGCAGCGTGGACTGTCGGAAGACGCCGTACTTGCGATCCTGCCCTGGGGGCTGCTGGGCGGAATCCTCGGCGCACGGCTCCTGCACGTTCTCGATAACTGGCAGTTCTACGTCAGTGAGCCCTGGCGGATCCCGCTCGTCAACGAGGGTGGGATCGCCCTGTTCGGGGCGATCATAGGGGGGAGCCTCGCCGGGTACATCGCCGGTCGGCGCCTCGGCGCGGACACCGGATCGATTGCGGATCTCTCGGCCCTCGGGCTCCTCCTCGGCCAGGCCATCGGCCGCGTTGGCGACCTCATCAACGGGGAACACCTATCAAAGGCGGCGTCACTTCCGTGGGGGACGATGTACCTCCACGCCGATTCCCCTGGCTCGCGCATACCGGTGCATCCCGCCGTCGGGTACGAGATGGTCTGGGATCTGGTCGTCCTCGGGGCGTTGTTCGCCCTGCGGAATCGGTTGGCGATCCCTGGGATGACGTACTGGAGCTACCTCCTGCTCTACTCCACGGGCCGGTTCCTGATCAGCTTCCTCCGCCTGGACCCGATCCAGGTCCTCGGCCTCCAGATGTCCCAGACCGTTGCCCTGCTCGCGGCCTACGTCGCCGTATTCGCCCTGCTGCGCCTGGTGCGCCAGAAGGCCGGGGCATGAGACGGTCGGTGAAGACGGGGCTGTCGGCGTAGAGGATTGCCCACAATGGCCCGCTACACCCCCGGACCTGTACAGATCGCCTACGAGGTGCTCGGGTCTGGTGACCCGACTCTGGTCGTCGTCCCCGGATGGGTCAGTCACCTCGCAAACATCTACACGAAGCTGGGCGTGTCCAGCCGGGCTGTGGCTGCCGCCTATGCGTTCCGCCACGGACTGCTGTAGGCCACCTGCACCGAACAATGTAGTTCCGCCCCCATAGAAACGTGCCGAAGAATGGCACGTTCTGTCGATGCGTCATCCAGATGCTTTGGATAACCTGACATGTGAGACGTCATGGGGCCTATCTCGTATGCGCCTGTTCGACACGAAAACGCGCGAGCGCGCCGCGGTGAGGATATCGACGACTGACGCAGAAGTCGCGCGGTAGCCGAGCGGACCTGGACGACATGAGATTCGAGATACCGACGCACGGCAATGCGGGAAGCCACTTATGACCGAGAACAGCCGACGAGATCGACCCAGATATGAGCGATAAGCGAGCTGGCGTGCATGCCGAGGTGCTGCTGCTCGGCAAGCTCGCCGGAATCGACCGCGTGTGATCTGCGGTTGTACCAGGAGTGGCGATAACGTAAGATTGCAGCTACTGTTGCACACACGCACCGGTGACCGTTGCCAGCGGATCGGTGGGAGGAGGGCAATCCGTGCGTCTTGTTCAACCCGGGCAGGACTCGGCCCCACGGTCGCTGACCGAAGCGCAGCAGGCGCTCCGGCGTGGCGCATGGGAGGAGGCACGCCGGCGCTTCGAGGCGGCGCTCGCCGACGGGGAGACACCGGAGGCGCTCGAGGGGCTGGGCGCAGCGGCCTGGTGGATGGAGGATCCCGCGACCGTGTTCGCGTCGCGGGAACGCGCCTACCGCCTCTACCGGGACCGGGGCGATCCGCTCGCGGCGGGACGGGTCGCCACCGAGCTCGCCTACGACTACGCAGTCTTCCGAGCGGAGAGGGCCGTTTCCAACGGATGGCTGCAGCGCGCGCACCGGCTCCTTGACGACGTCGATCCCGCGCCTGAGCAGGTCTGGCTGATGCTCCGGGATGCAGAGCTCTCCCACCACCTGGAGGGCGACGTCGAGCGTGTCCGCCGCCTGGCCACTCAGGCGAAGGAGCTGGCCGGCCGCCTCGGCCTGCTCGACCTCGAGATGCTGGGCCTCGCCGCTGAAGGGCTGGCAATGGTGGGCATGGGCGAGGTGTCCGACGCCATGCACCGCGTCGATGAGGCTACCGTTGCTGCCGTCGCCGGCGAGATGCAGGACTTCAAGGCCACGGCTCAAACATTGTGCATCATGGTTTTCGCCTGCGAGCGGGTGCGGGATGCCGACCGAGCCAGCCAGTGGTGCGATCGATTCATGGAGTACTGTGGCCGCAACGGCCTGCAAGCGCACCTGGCGGTCTGCCGTGGCCACTACGCAACCGTGCTCATCGCCCGGGGCCGATGGGATGAGGCGGAGGACGAGCTGACGCAGGCTCTGGCGGCGCTGCACGTCAGACTCGCCTGGACGCGGCCATTGCTTGAGCGGCTGGGCGAACTGCGACGACTACAGGGCCGCCTCGACGAGGCGGATGACTACTTTGCGCGCGCTCATCCGTATCCGCCCGCCATCCTCGGCAAGGCCCAGGTAGCCCTGGACCGGGGCGATCCGGAGACGGCGCTGGACCTTGTCGAAGGGGTACTCCGGCGTCTCTCCGAGCGAGACCGCCTCGGGCGCGTCTCCTCCCTCGAGTTGCTGGTCCGTATCCGCTGCGCGCAGGGCGAGGTCGGGCCGGCCGCGGCGGCTCTGAAGGAGATCGAGGCCGTGGCCGGGATCGGTGGCGCAGACGGCCTTCTTGCCTCTGCGAACCACGGGCGGGGTCTCGTTGCGCTGGTCGCAGGGGATGCCGCCGCAGCGAAGGCGCATCTGGAGGATGCGCTCGACCTCTATGAGCGCAACGGTCTGCCATTCGACGCGGCCGTGGCTCGCCTGGATCTCGGTCGCGCACTGCAGATTCTGGGCCGCACGAACGGCGCCCTGGAACAGGTCCGCAGGGCTTTGGATGGCTTCCAGAGCCTCGGCGCCGCAGTGGAGGCGAGGAGTGCTCGGGCACTCGCGGACGAGCTCGCTGGGACGGACCAGTCGAGGACGAGCACAGGGATTCTCTCCCCGCGTGAGGCGGAGGTACTCGAACTGCTGAGACGCGGTCTGAGCAACCAAGAGATCGCGGCCGAGCTGGTCCTGAGCACCCACACGGTCCGACGTCACGTCTCGAACATCCTGGACAAGCTGGACGTCCCCTCCCGAACCGCCGCCGTCGCCTACGCGGTCTAGCACCATCTCAGCTAGGGTCGCGATCAGCGGGTGTCGTCTCCTGCTGACCTGGACTCTCGCCCCACCCCTTCAGTGACCGTCTGGTGTCGGCGCTCCGAGCCCGCATGGTCCATTTGGACCATTCCCCTGTGCCAGAAGAATGGTCCGTCCGGCCGAAGCGGCCCACGCACCCCTCTTCCTACACTACTGGCAGGGTCTGGCTCGCTCATCCATTGGCGGAGCGCTTCGACGTCGAACGTAGAAAGGGGAAAACAATGGACGCACCATTGAACACAGACATAGACGAGGAGAGGGACGGGTTGAATGCACGAAACGCGGGGGAAGATGGGGCCCACGGTCCGGAACGGCGTCCTGTCATTGCGACGCTGGCAGCCGCAAAAGTCCCAGCACCAATAGGAAATGCCAGCATGAGTGTGCAGCCTGTGGATAGGAGCGCAGCGATGACATCCCGGACACCTGGAGGCGGTGACATGGACGGTCCACGCGGCCCAGAGCGATTCGAGACCGTGGTCATCGGCGGCGGTCAGGCGGGCCTGTCGGTCGGATATCAGCTCGCCCGTCGTGGCCTCCCGTTCGTGATCCTCGACGCGAATGAGCGGATCGGTGACTCCTGGCGGAAGCGGTGGGACTCCCTCCGCCTCTTCACCCCTGCTCGGTACGACGGACTCGACGGGATGCCCTTCCCCGGGCCGGCCCACACGTTCCCCACGAAGGACGCGATGGCCGACTACCTCGAGGCCTACGCGGCGCGCTTCAATCTACCGGTCCGGACAGGCGTCAGGGTGGACCGGCTTGCGAAGCAGGGAGAGCAGTTCGTCGTCACGGCCGGCGCCCTTCGGTTCGAGGCCGAGAACGTCGTGGTGGCGATGGCCAACTTGCAGAAGCCGCGGATTCCCCCTTTCGCCGAGACCCTTGATCCCGGCATCGCGCAGCTCCATTCGAGTCAGTACCGGAATCCTTCCCAGCTGCGGGACGGAGGCGTGCTCGCCGTTGGAGCGGGCAACTCGGGCGCCGAGATCGCGATCGAGGCCGCGCGCAGTCACGCGACGTGGGTTTCCGGGAACGACACCGGTCATATCCCGTTTCGCATTGACGGAGCGCTAGCACGGTTCGTGTTGGCACGCCTGGTCTTCCGGTTTCTCTTCCACCGCGTGGCGACCGTGTATACGCCGATCGGACGGAAGATGCGCGCGAGGCACCTCGTCCATGGATTGCCACTCATACGAGTCAAGCCCACGGACCTGGCGTCGGCCGGGATCGAACGCGTCCCAAGAACCGTGGGCGTGCGGGACGGGCTGCCTCTGCTGGAGGACGGCCGCGTCCTCGACGTCGCGAACGTGGTCTGGTGTATGGGGTTCCATTCGGGCTTCTCATGGATCGACCTCCCCGTCCTTGGGGACGAATGGCCAATGCACGAGCGTGGGGTTGTCGCGACCGAGCCGGGGCTGTACTTCGTCGGCCTGAACTTCCTGTATGCAGTGTCGTCGGTAATGATTCACGGCGTCGAGAGGGATGCAGAGCACATCGTGAAGCACATCGCGTCACGCAGACCCGCGGCACGCGCGCTGGCCGGAGCGCGACACCCAGCGACGAGCGATAGCCAGCGGACCGGGTGAGTCGCACCGCAAACCCGCCGCTCATGGCCGGCGGTTCGCAGCCGCCGCCCACCCCGACTGTCGTATTCCCGCTCGCTCGTCAATCCTATGGACTGGCGGAAGAAGGACAGCGCATCCGGGGCCAGCTTGGTCGCCGCCTTGACGGCGCCACGAACGCCTGCTACGCTGCCAGCCGAGGCCAGCGCCCGAAGTCCTTTTCCGAGCCCTTCGATGGACGGACGAGCGCTCTTACCTGAGCTCGACAATATGCCCGAGGCGCTGCGTACCACGTTCATCCGTCCGTGGCGCGCCGACCTCGTGGGACACGGATGAAGAGAGCAACCTGCATCGAACAAGGCGGCATTCTGGAGGTGTGCGCGTGACGGAGCTTGGCGTGACCTTTCCGCAGACAGAGATCGGGACGGACCCGGCGATAGTCAGAGACTACGCACAGGCCGCCGAGGATCTGGGGTACACACACATTCTTACCTACGACCACGTGCTCGGGGCCAACCCAGAAGCGCCCGGCCGGCCAGGCCAGCGCTTCGTCTACACCCATCGGAGCCTCTTCCATGAGCCCCTCGTCCTCCTGGGCTTTCTCGCCGGCGTCACCCGCCGGATCCAGCTGGTCACGGGCATCCTGATCCTCTCGCAGCGACAGACCGCCCTCGTCGCCAAGCAGGCCGCGGAGGTCGACGTCCTCTCCGGGGGGCGCCTGCGGTTGGGTGTCGGCCTGGGATGGAACGCCGTCGAGTTCGCGGCGTTGGGACAGCATTTTCACGACCGTGGGAAGCGAATCGCGGAGCAGATCGCGGTGCTCCGAGCGCTCTGGACGCTCGAGCTCGTCACGTTTCCTGGACGTTGGCACCAGATCACGGACGCCGGGATCAATCCGCTGCCCGTGCAGCGTCCGATCCCCATCTGGCTTGGCGGATCCCAGCGAGAAGATGTCGAGCCGGCGCTGCGCCGAATCGGCGCGCTCGCCGATGGCTGGGTCCTGGTGGGACCGCCGGCACCGGGGACCGGAGAGCGGATGGCTCGTGTGCGCGAGTACGCACGCGAGGCTGGGCGGGACCCGGCAACCATCGGTCTGCAAGGCGGGCTCCTGTACCGCGACGGACCCGACACGTGGCCCAAGACCCTCGAGGAGTGGCGGTCGATCGGGGCGACCTACGTGGCGGTGAACACGATGGGTGCGCAGCTCGCCTCGCCGAGCGCCCACATCGACGCCATCCGGCAGGTGAAGGAGGCGTTGGCATAGCGCTTGCGGCCCGATGAGCGGGTGGACGTTTCCGCTGAGCACCGGGAGAGTCGGATACCATATGGGCGGCCCACGGCGACGAGCTGGAGGGCCAGCCTGCCGGTCGGGCGGGGGCGTCGGGGGGAGCGCATTGCGGGCCTACGGCAGAGCCGTATCGATCATCCTGCTACTGGCGTTCGTCGCCAGCGCATGCGCAGGGCCCGGCGACGTCCGGCTCAGCCCGATGCTCGAACCAGCCAAAAGCGTCACGGGTCAGAAGGCGATGACGATCGGCATCCTGGAGGAGCCGAGTGGCATCGGCCCGTTCGCAAGACCTACGTCGGGCGGCGGGGCGCATCAAGTAGAGCTGATCGCTCACCGCTATCTCGCCACCCTCGACAGTCGGTCGCGCCCCCAACCTGAGGTCGCCAACGAGCTGCCGTCCATCGAGCAGGGGACCTGGACGGTCAACCCAGATGGCACGATGGAGACCCTGTGGCGATTGCGCCCGAACGTCCGTTGGCACGACGGAACCCCCATGGTCGCGGACGACTGGGTCTTCGGGTGGGAGGTCGACCGCGACTCCCGTCTTCCAAAAGCCAACACCGTGCCCATTCGACACATCGAGTCGGCCGTCGCGCTGGACGAACACACGCTCGTCCTCCGCTGGAATCGCCAGTACCCCTTCGCGGACGCCTTGCTGCAAGGACATCTCGACCCTCTCCAGCGCTCGCGGCACGAGGCGCTCTTCCGAGAGGACCCGGAGGGTTTCATGAGCTCACCGGCGTGGGACGTCGAGTTCGTCGGTCTCGGCCCGTACCGGCTCGTCGAGTGGTCCCCGGGAGCGTCGGTGCGGTTCGAGGCGTTCGATCAGTTCTATCGGGGCAAGCCACGCGTCCAATCAATCGTCGTCCAATTCCTCAGCGACCCGGACACCATGCTCGCCAGTATCCAGGACAACGCCGTCGACGTCTCTCTGCCTTTGGGACTCCCCACCGAGAGCGTGCTCGAGCTGCAGCAGGGCTGGGGTGCCGCAGGGACGGGCAACCAGGTCCTCGTGTATCCGGACGGCCGCCTGCGGTTCATCGAGGTACAGATGCGTCCGGAATACCAGCGGCCGATGGAGCTGGGCGATCGTCGCGTACGCGAGGCGATCTATCGCGTGGTGGACCGCCAGCAGCTCGTCGACGTGGTGCTCGGGGGGCTGGGGAAGCCCGCCGATAGCTGGCTCCTCCCCGACGATCCTGCCAGAATCACGACGTTCCAGGGCGTGATTCCGGATTATTCCCACGACGACGAACGAGCGCAGCTGCTCCTGCAGGAGGCTGGCTTTCAGCGCGGTGGAGACGGCGTCCTCGTCCACCAGACGAACGGCGAGCGGTTTGAGACAGCGGTCTGGAACACGCGCGGCACGGGACACGACGAGGAGACCGGGATCGTGGTCGACCGGCTGCGTTCGGTGGGCATTCAAGTCGAGCAATCAATCATACCGCCGGCGAAGATGAGCGATCGGGAGTTCCGAGCGAGCTTCCCCGGCGTGAATGTGAGCTCGAGCACGGTCACGCTGGCGTTCGAGAACAATGCGTTGCGCTATCGCCCTCCGGCGCAGGGGCGTCCCCTCGGCTCGCCTCGCCACGGGTACAGCAACCCGCGGATGGACGAGCTGGTCGACCGGCTCCAGGTGGCCATCCCAGCGGACGCGCGGGCACAGCTCCAGAGCAAGATCATGCAGATCGCGCTCCAGGATCTACCCATCCTGCCGCTCTACTGGGACATCGAGACCATCACCGCTGCAAACGGCATCACGGGACCGCAGCCAAGGACAGGGAGGCACGTCAACCAGCCGCTCGCGACGTGGAACATCTACGCGTGGGACCGTTCGTAGTAGTCCGTCAGCAGTGACTCGCAGGTAGCCGTCATGAACCGGGGCCCGGAATGGGGACGAGTGGCCCGACCATCAGAGCGCCATCGATCGAAATGGAGATCTCGGAACGCCAGCTCCAGGGCCGACGCTATCGAAGGGGGCGCGAATCGAAGCGTTTGACGGGCTCGCCGCGAACGAGGGAGTCGATGCTGTGGGCCGCCTGGATGCCCGCGAGCGCCGCCCCGTCGTTGCCTTTGTCGCCAATAAGATCGCCGCCTGCGAAGACCTTCGGGTGGGTGGTGCGATGGTCGGCACGGTCCACGAACACCTCGGCACCATCGTGCTGGATCCCGTCGGGCAGGATCGAAAGGTCCAACTCTTCTCCAACCGCCTCGACGACGAGGTCGCACGCCACGACGAAACTGGAATCCGGAATCGAATACACGCTCGACCGGCCGCTTTCGTCCAGCTCGCCCAACTCCATGCGGACGAACTCCACGCCGGTGACGCGGTTGCCTTCGTCAGTGAGGATGCGCACCGGGTTCGCCAGGAATCGGTACTCGATCCCCTCGCGCTCCATGTTCCGGACGTACATCCAGGGGTCACGCTCTCCGACGGGCATCTGCTCGACCGATCGCCGATAGAAGATCTGCACGGCGCAACCGAGACGCCGCGCGGTGCGAGCGGCGTCGTGGGCCGTGCTTCCGGCCCCCAGCACGATGCAGTGCTTTCCCACCTGGGGTGGATGGCCGATGCTCACCTGGGTGATGAAGTCGAGGCCCAGCCAAACGCCCTCGGCATCTTCTGCCGGGAGATACAGGCGTCGGCCGTGGGAGGCGCCGACGGCGAGAAACGTGTAGTCGTGCTCGTCGATAATGCGCGCGAGCTCCTCCTTGGAAAGATACCGACCGCCCACATAGCGAGCGCCCCACGCCGTTGGGTCGTTGTCGCGCCGGACACCGAACTTCGCCATTCGGAAGGGCGGGTAGCCCTGCCACAGCATGCCGCCAGGCACGTCCAGCGCGTCGTAGATGTCGACCTCGTGGCCGAGCCGCCGAAGCATCCACGCCGCGGCAAGCCCACCGGAACCAGCCCCGATGACCGCGATGTGCGCGCCACTCAAGGGCTTCTCCTGCACAAAGGGAGTTCGTGACGGATCCCCGTAGTCTCCGACGAAGCGCTCGAGCATCAGGAGGTTGGGCCGCTCGAAAACATTGCCCGAGGCGCCGCCCGCGTACCGCCCGTCTCCCATCTGCTGGACCGACTCACCCCGCGTCTGCGGGCTCTTGCGGTGGAGGATGGCATCGGGGTGTGCAGCGAGCTTCCACTCGGGTGGCTTCCAGTCGGGATCGCGTTCTCCGATGTCGACGAGCGCCGGGGTTGCTCGCTCACAGAACCAATGACACATGCGACCGAAGACCGAGGGAAACGGATGGGACTGCTTGATGATGGCGAGGGCGCCGTCGAAGTCCCCGTCGGCGACCTTTCGTACATAGGCGGGGATGTCTACCCTGAACGGGCATCCGCCCTTCGCCGCCTCCAGATCGAAACCAGCCTCAAGCGCGCGGCCGGCCTCCGCCATCGCCTCCTCAGGCGTGTAGGTGGCGACGTGCTCGTCGAACGTGGTTACGGCCACGTCCGGCGACATCTGCCGCATCTGCACGCGCCTGCGGACATCCACCTCCCGTGCCACAACTGCAAACCTTTCGGGGGGATTCGTCCTCAGTATAGAGCCAATCGGGCGTATCAGCCGAGCGAAGCGAGGGGTCCTGGGCAAGCCCGCCCCCTGGGCCCCTAGCGCTTCGCCACGGTGAGGAGTACCATGAGGGCGGCAACTATGGGCCGCGGTGCCGCCTCGAACGGCTGGCTCGGCGCATCGTCGCACCTGGCTTTCAGGGTAACGGCATCGTGTCCCGTGCCAGGCCGCGACCATCTTCCAGAAGGAGCGTAGCGATGACCGCAGTGGCCGCCGGTACAGAGACCCTGATCTCCGCGGACTCCCACGTGTCCGAGGACCCCGACCTGTGGGTCAACTTGCTCCCGGCCCGTTTTCGGGACATGGCTCCCCGCTTTTCCCCGCGCAAGGTGGGCGAAGGTTTCCAGAATAAACCCGGCGGCTGGGATCCCAGCGAGCGGGTGAAGGAGATGTCCGTCGACGGGGTGAGCGCCGAAGTGCTCTATCCCACGTTGGGGCTATCCCTCTTCGGGCTTGACGATGCCGAGCTGCAGGAGGCGTGCTTCCGCGTGTACAACGACTGGCTCATCGACTACTGCAAGGTGGCTCCCGACCGCCTGGTGGGGATCGCATGTCTCTCCGTCTACGACATCGACCGTGCCATCCACGAGCTGGAGCGATGTCGGACGGCGGGGCTGAAGGGGGGCCTGATCTGGCAGGCGCCCCACCCAGACCTGCCCTTCACCTCGAGCCATTACGATCGGTTCTGGGCAGCAGCGCAGGATCTTGAGATGCCGGTCAACCTCCACATTCTGACTGGACACAACTACAGCAAGGACATGGGCGCGCGGCAGGGCGTCGAGCACTACCGGGGCAGCGTCAACCTCAAGACGTTCGACGCTGCGAGCGGCCTTTTCGAGCTGATCTTCTACGGGGTGCTCGACCGGTATCCGCGTCTCAAGATCGTCATCGTCGAGAACGAGATCGGCTGGATCCCGTTCTTCCTCCAGCAGTGGGACTACTACTTCCGCCGATTCCGCAAGACCAACCCTCCACCCATCGACCGCGAGCCCAGCGAGTACTTCTACCGCCAGGTCTACGCGACGTTCTTCAACGATGCGGTCGGTGGGCAGAGCTTCCGGTGGTGGGGCCACGACAACTGCATGTGGTCCAACGACTTTCCCCATCCGAACTCGACGTGGCCGAACTCGCGAACGGTCATCGAGCGCGACCTCGGGCACGTGCCGCCGGACGTCCGTGCCAAGCTGGTCTGCGAGAACGTGGCGCGCCTCTACGACCTCAGAGTGCCGGCAGCGGTGTAAGCTGGGGGACCACAGCGCGACTCGGTGCCACGACGGCTGCTCACGCGGGAGTCGCCGCTGGGGCACTGGCGCGCACCGGAACTTTTTCGGCAGCTGGTGCATCTCTATGGGTGATGGGAAACGCGAATCGTCATGCGGTACTCGTCGTCGTCCTCGCGGCGCTTATCGTTGGCTGCGCCGCGCCGGGCCGGGGTGGGGAACAAGCGGCACCTACCGTCGCGCCGGCAGTCGTGCAAGGGTCCAGGACCCCTGAAGTGGGAGCCAACGAGCCTACGTCACCGGGAGTTCTGCCCGCGGCTGGTGCTGCGGGGCAATATGGCCCAACCCTCCAAACGGGGATCTCGCCATCCTTCGTCGACAGCGATCATGGATGGATCGCCGTGGGCAGGATCCTTCTCACCACCGAGGATGGCGGGCAGCACTGGACGAAGCTATATGAGTCGGAGCAATTCCTCGGCGTCGTCGACTTCGTTTCTCCCCAGCACGGGTTCCTTGCCGGAAATGACGCTCTACTCGTAACGAAGGATGGCGGACGGAGCTGGAGCGGATTGCCTATGCCGGCTCGCGGGTTCGTTCACTTTGTCGACTTCGTCGATGGCCAGCATGGATGGGCGATCGTTACCGGCCCCCACAAGGAGCGCGTGATCTTCAGAAGCACGGACGGAGGCGCCACCTGGACTGCGCTGACTGACCCATGTCCGCACCCGCAGGGGAAGCTGCCGCCAGGTCCATTCAGATTCATCGATGTTCGGACCGGCTGGATCGCGTGCGCCGCATCCGCCTCCTTGGGGTTCCCCAACCTGCAACTCTTCCGCACCGACGACGGGGGAGATTACTGGAGCCTTGTTGCAGCCCTTCCGGACTCAGAACCCCCACCGTCGGGTGTGATGACGGCCGATGCGCTGCAGTTCATGGATCCGCAGCGCGGCTGGATGCTGAACGGCCGAGGACTCTTCGCCACCCGAGACGGCGGACACTCCTGGGAAGCTCGTGCTACCTTTGAGATCATCGTGCCCGGCTCCCTTTGGCGGGGCGCGACTGTGGAATTCACATCGGCTTCCACTGGGTACCTTGCGTACAGCCGAGACCGGCAGTGGGGACTGTTCGCGACCAGGGCCGGCGGGACCAGTTGGACTCAGGTGTATCCGCAAGTGGCGCCTGAGACGCAGGCATGTACGCCTGCGGACCTTGAAGCCGTCCTCCCTGGATACAACGGTGCGATGCAGTCCAGCGTGAGTAACGTGGTCCTCACGAACCAGAGCGGGAGAGCGTGCTCGTTGACCGGCACGATGGGCATCCTGCTCGAGGACGCACAGAGCCAGCCCCTCCCGAATATCCAGTGGCCGACCGAACGCGATGCGGGCGACCAGAGCGTCACGCTCCAGCCCGGGCAGCGCGTTTCAATCTTTCTCAGGTGGCCTAACGAATGCGCGCCAAGACGAGAGCCCGGCGCCAACCTGTTCGTGGTCCTGCCCCCGGACGGCGGCCGGGTGCCCGTGACCCTCGGCCCGCGCGCCGAATGGATACTCGCATGCACAGCTCCTCCGTCAGGTCCCCACGGCGGCACGTTCGAGCCGCTGGACCCGCCTTATTGACCACACATCTTGGGGACACCCCCATATGAGCCACTACTCAGGATTTCGGACGCACGTTCGTTGATCCACCATCGGACAGTCGGGCCTGAGTCCACGTCACCCCACGGAGGCAACGCATGGTGAACAGGAGTCGTCACATCGTACTCGTCCTTGTCCTCGCCCTCGCTGTTCTGGCGGCGGGCTGCGCGGCGCCGGGCCGCGCCGAGACGCCGCCGGCCGAGCCTGCCGTGGCGGCGAGCGCGACCGCCGAGGAGACGAGCCCGCCGGTCCTGACCGGCCCCGTGGAGCTGGACGGTGCGATGGCAGCCGTTCGCGCCTTCGTGGGCGATCCGACGGCTGCCCTCGATGAGTACTGGGAAAAGTACCCGATACAGACCGCGTTTCGTACCCGCTCTCCCTGGCCACGGGCACCCAGGTCGGGCGGGCCCTATCCACCGTCCTTCTACATCCAGCGCACGGCGCCCGGCGTGCGGTACGCCGACAAGTTCGTCGTGGACCAGGCTTCCGGGGAGGTCGTCGAGGCGAACCTCGTGAGCAGCACACGTCTCGGGGCCCCGAGGCGTCCGGTGGGCGAGACCGAGGCGACAGCGGCCGCGGAGGCTTTCGCCCGTCGGCACTTTGCCGGCTTCGAGGAGCTCGCCCTCTTTGGGTCCGGCGCGTTCAGGACGGGCGTGGCGGGCGGCGATCGGGTCTACGAGGTCCGCTGGCAGCGCCGCGCCACCGACTCCGGGGCGTGGCTGCCCACATACGTGTGGCTCGGCGCCGACCTGGAGACGGGCCGCGTGGTCCTCTACAACGCGGTACGGGAAGAGTTCGACGGGTCGACGATACCCGACATCTCGCGCGAGGAGGCCCTGGAGATCGCGCGGTCCGAGCTCGAGCATCCGGATCTGAACGGCGCACGCACTGGGGACCCGGAGCTCGCCGCCTGGTACGGGACGCCGCTCGGGGAGCGAGGAAGGACATCCCGGCTCGCCTGGTCGATCCCGCTCGTAGGGGCGCCTGACGGCGTTTTCGGGGACCGGGTGGACATCGACGCGCACTCCGGCGCGGTGCTCGCGCGCCCGCGGATGCTCGCAAATCCCGGCCGCTCCCAAGGTGTGTTCGGCGCCCCCGGCCGGGACCGGCTCGCGATCTGTGTGGAGCCAATCGCCGGTGCGCGGATCGCTCCCGACGAGGCGCGAGCCATCGTGACGACGGCGCTCGGGGAGGTCGCGAAGCACCCGTGGTGGAATATTCCAAGATCCGCCGGGCCATCGCCGATCGCCAACCCCGGCTACGACGTGACACCGCCCGTCGTGCACACCGGCTGCCCGCTCCCACCTGCTGCGCTCAGCCCAGACTTGTCTGGCCGCGTCAGCGAGGAACCGAGCATCTATCGGCTCTTCGTGTTCGTGCTGCCGCCGGATGAGATCGAGCGGATCTTCGGCCCCTGGCCGCCGACGTCCATCGCCTGTCTCGACTTGAAGGAGCGGGATGGGCGGACCTGCATGGAAGAAGGCTTGGGAGGTCAGGGTCAGTTCGTTCGCGCGACGACCGGCCTCTACCTCAGCCCGGAGGAGCTGCGCGATCCGTTGTTCCTGATCGAGCATCTCGAGCGGGCGCTCAACCTCCGGTGGACACAGCCGCCGCCGAGTGCCACCAGAGCGCCGTGGGATCCGACCTACGAAGGTCTGGACCTTACAGAAGAGCAGAAGAACGCGTGCCGCACATACCGGGTGCATCAGGTCGAGTGCGAGGCGTGGCTCGACCGGGGAGGCAATCGCCCACCGACGCCCTGAACGCCTCCAAAATGCGGGCCTGCGAGCTGGGCGCATGAGCCGCGGCTTCGGCTCCCTCGTGCGAGCGCACCTACTGCCGAACGGGCGGATCGACGGCGAGCGCGCGCACGCGCTGGTACTCGGCCTCGAAGGCGGCGGCGAGCCCGGCGTCGTCCACGATCAACAGGTTCTCGTCGTTAGATTCGTCAGCACTCGCGGAGAAGTTGAACGAACCGAACACGGTGATCCGGTCGTCGATCACGATCACCTTGTGATGCAGATTCCATGGGCTGCCGTCCTGGAGGACGTCCAACCCTGCCTGCTTCAGCCGGCCGTACTCAGAGAATTCGGTGTTGGAGCCGGTCGTCTCAAAGACACCAGCGACGTCAACACCCGCCCGCGCGCGCTCCAGCATCGCGTCGCCGATCCCGTCGTGGGTGAACGAGAACGCCATGAAGTGGACGCGCTGGCGCGCCGTCCCGATCCAGCGAATGACCTGCGCGGAGCAACCATCCTTGGGACAGAAGTAGGACTCCACGCGCGAGCCAGCGACGGAGACCACAGGATTTGGCAGGCCTGGCGCCTTTGCCGGCCCGAACGTTCGGTCTGCGTGCATCTTCTCGAACTCAGCCGTGTAGTTGGCGGCAAGTGCCCGCGACTGCACGACGATCGCATTGTTGTTGTTTCGGTACGTGTCCGAATCGCTGAAGTTCCACGACCCGGTGAGGACCCACTCGTTGTCCACGACGACGAATTTGTGATGCATGATCGCGCCGCGCCGGTCCTCGACAATCGGGATGCCCGCACCCTGGACGGTGGCGAGCGCAGCCTGCACAGCGGTATCGCGGCTCTCGGTGAGGGTGTCGGTGTCCGTGACCATTCGGACGCGTACGCCGCGTTCTGAGGCACGGGCCATGGCCCCGGCAACGGTTTCGAGACCGAACTGGTAGACGGCGACGTCGAGCGTGCGCTCCGCCCGGCTGATGAGCGCCACGAGCCGCTCGTCGAGGCCACCCTGATGGCGGGCTGGGTCGTCCGGCCATTTCGGGGCCGTGAAAGCGACCTCGTACCACGCGCCGATGACCGAATCCTCGTTTTCAGCGGTCGGGCCACCGGTCGCGAGGCCCGGCTCTTCCTCGGATGGTCCTGCATCGGGGAGCTGCCAGGGCAAGCCCATGTCCGGGAGGATCCGCGAGGCCAGCACCGCGCCGATGATGAGAACCAGGAGCGCACCGGGCCCTAGGCGGGGACGCCGGCGACGGGTCAACGCGTGTCCTTGGTGAGCGCCGCCGCGATGACCTGGGCTCGCGCGTCTGCCTCGTCCGGGGCACGGGCCAGCGCCGCGGTTGCCTCCATTGCTCGCTCGGCCGGGACGACCTGGAGACCGATCGCAGCCAGCCCGGCGCGGTTCCCCGTCTCCGCCGCGCGCACGAGCAGCTCCATCGATGCCCGCAGCGCACTCGCCGCGACCTCGAGGTCGCTGACCGCCAGCTTCGCGGCGAGCACCGTCGCCCGCCCGGCGCACCACTCGAGCAGCGGTCCGTAGCCCGCATCTGTAAGTGTGCCGCGCAGCCGCTCGTCATCGGCCACGGATTCGTATAGACGGGCTGCCAGCTCCCGACTCATATTCGCTCCTTGTTTCATTGAGTCACGGATTCGGGGTTTCGGAAGTCACCGGCCGGCTTCCGCGGGCAGCGCCATGCCACCTGAGAGGACCACGCTGAGGGCTCGCGTGTGTCGACGGCGCGTGCCAGCGCCGGTGGTCCGCATATACTAAGGGATTGAGCCCCACGGTTCCCGCGGCGGATTCACGAGGAAGGCGAGCGCCGATGAGCAGTCCCCCTCCGCGTCCCGTCCCGCTCGCCAACGAGCCAACGCCGGACGGCGCGGTCCTGGCTCGAACCCCGCTGACCGGTGAAGTCATACGCGAGGAGCCGGCGCGCCGACGGCGTGGCCTTCAGACGTTTTCGTCGCTGCATTACCGGGACTTCCGCTTTCTGTGGCTCGGCACGCTGTGCATGAGCGGCGGCCAGTGGATTCAGCAGGTCACGCTCGGCTGGCTCGTGTATGAGATGACGGGCTCGTCGGTCCTCCTCGGTGCGCTCCAGGGTTTTCGCGCGCTCCCGTTTCTCGTCGTCAGCCCGCTCGGCGGCGTCGTCGCCGACCGGGTTGACCGCCGCCGGCTCCTCATGGGCATCACAGCCATCCTGGCCACGCTGGCCTTTGGGATGGGGCTGCTCGTGGGGTCCGGTGGGCTCCAGGTGTGGCACGTGTTCGTCTTCGGCTTGCTGACAGCCGTGGCCTGGTCCTTCAACCAGCCAGTCCGACAGACGCTGGTCCCGAACGTTGTGCCGCGGAGCGAGCTGATGAACGCCGTGGCGCTGAACTCGGTCGGATTCCAGGTCACCAAGGTGATGGGCCCCGCCGTGGGCGGCGTCCTGATCGCAGCGTTCGGCCCGCACGGGAACTTCTTCGTTCAGGCGGGTGCGTTCGGTGCCGTCGTGCTGGCGGTCTTTCTGATGCAGGCGCCACCCACGCCCTCGGAGGCACGCCAGGCGTCGGTTCTTGCCAATCTGAAGGAGGGACTGGCGTACGCCTGGCGGACACCGACGGTCCGGGCGCTGCTGATCGTCGGGCTCGTCCCCAGCGTGTTCGCGATCCCCTACCAGGCGCTGATGCCCGTGTTCCAGAAAGACGTGTACCACGTCGAGGCCGACGGCCTCGGACTGATGCTCGCTGCCCCCGGCGTGGGCGCCTTCTTCGCGACGTTCTTCCTCGCGTCTGTCGCCCAGATCATCCGTCGCAAGGGGATCCTCATTCTCATTGCCTTGACCCTTCTGGGCGTCAGCCTCATCCTGTTCTCCCAGGCACCGACCTTCCCCCTGGCGCTGCTGGCGCTGGTCGGCGTCGGAGGCTGCCACATTCTGTACGCGTCCGCAACGACGACACTGCTCCAGCTGAGCGTGCCCGATGCCCTCCGGGGACGGGTCATGAGCATCTGGATGCTGGATCACGGGCTGTCACCGGCCGGCTCTCTCGTCGCGGGCGTGAGCACGCAGTACATCGGCGCGCCGATCACCGTAACCCTCATGGGCATCGCGGTGATCATCCTCGTCGTCGCAGTGGCGTGGGGCATGCCGACGATCCGCCGAATCGAGGCGTAAGTCCATTTCTGACCTGCCTTGACGGAGGAGAAAAGAAATGCCACTCCCGATCGAGGAGTACGCGATCATCGCCGACACGCAGACCGCTGCGCTCGTGGGGCGCGACGGATCGATCGACTGGCTGTGCCTGCCTCGCTTCGACTCCTGCGCATGCTTTGCGGCGCTGTTGGGTGACGAGTCAAACGGGCGCTGGCTCCTGGCGCCGGCGGGCGAGATCACTAGCGTGCGGCGTCGCTACCGGGGCCAGACGCTCGTGCTGGAGACGGAGTTCTCGACCCCGACCGGCGTGGTTCGACTCGTGGACTGCATGCCCCCACGGCACGACGAGCTGGACGTCGTTCGCGTCGTGGAGGGGGTCTCGGGCCGCGTGCCGATGCGCATGCAGCTCATCATTCGGTTCGACTACGGCCGCGGCGTACCCTGGGTTCAACGGCGCGACAGCGGCATCTCCGCGATCGCAGGGCCAGACGCGCTCATGCTGCATACGCCCGTGAAAACCCGAGGCGAGGACCTGACGACTGTAGCAGAGTTCGACGTGTCGGCCGGTGACCAGGTGCCATTCGTTCTGACCTGGCACCCATCCCACGAGCCCGCACATCGGGCGATCGAGGCCTTCTCTGCCATCGACGAGACCGTGGCATGGTGGAAGGAGTGGGCGGAGAGATGCACCTACGACGGTGGTTGGGACGATCCCGTGAAGCGTTCTCTGCTCACGCTCAAGGCGCTCACCTACGCGCCGACCGGCGGGATCATGGCAGCGGCGACGACATCGCTACCCGAGCAGATCGGAGGCGTTCGGAACTGGGATTACCGCTACTGCTGGCTTCGCGACGCCACATTCACCCTCTACGCGCTGATGATCGCCGGCTACCAAGCGGAGGCTGAGGCGTGGCGCGACTGGTTGCTGCGGGCAGTGGCCGGCACGCCCGCTGCGATGCAGATCATGTACGGGGCAGCCGGCGAGCGACGCCTTCCCGAGGAGGTCCTCACGTGGCTCTCCGGGTACGAGAAATCGCGCCCAGTGCGCATAGGAAACGCCGCCGTCGATCAGTTCCAGCTCGATGTGTACGGAGAGGTCATGGACGCGCTACATCAAGGGCGCCGCGTCGGGATCCCTCCACGAACGGCGTCATGGGCGCTGCAGCGGGCGCTCATGGAGTTCCTCGAGACCTGCTGGCAGGAGCCAGACGAGGGGATCTGGGAGGTTCGAGGACCACGCCGCCTCTTCACCCACTCGAAGGTCATGGCGTGGGTTGCCGCCGATCGAGCCGTCAAGGCCATCGAGCGGTTTGGCCACGAGGGCCCGGTGGAGCGCTGGCGCCGTCTTCGCCAGGACATCCACGACGAGGTGTGCCGCGAAGCCTGGGACAGCAACCGCCGCACGTTCACCCAGTTCTACGGCTCACGTGAGCTCGATGCGTCCCTGCTCATGATCCCTCTCGTGGGCTTCCTCCCGCCCAACGACGAGCGCGTGCGCGGAACAGTGGAGGCCATCGAGCGCGAGCTCTGCGAGGACGGGTTCGTCCGCCGTTACACGCAAACGAGCGACGACGTCGACGGCCTGCCACCGGGAGAGGGAACATTCCTGGCGTGCACCTTCTGGCTTGCCGATAACTATGTGCTGCTCGGACGTCGCGACGACGCGGTCGCGACCTTCGAACGACTGCTCGCCGTCCGCAACGACGTCGGCCTGCTGGCGGAGCAGTACGATACCCGCCTGAGACGTCAGGTCGGCAACTTCCCGCAGGCGTTCTCCCACGTGTCGCTGATCAATACTGCGTGCAACCTCTCCCGCGTGGACGGGCCAGCCGACCGCCGCCGCGAGGAGCGGACCGCGGCCACCGGGGGCTGAGTGCAGGCGATCACCGTCCGACCACACGTGGCCGGGAGCGCCCGACTCGAAGACATTGCTGAGCCGCCCGAACACGACGGCGACGTCCTCGTTCGAACGCTGGAAGTGGGCGTCTGCGGGACCGACGACGAGATCGTGGGCGGAGCGTATGGCGCGCCTCCACCGGGACGCGACTGGCTCGTGCTCGGCCACGAGTCGCTCGGAGAGGTCATCGACACGCCCGTCAGCTCCGGTCTCCAGCCCGGAGACGTGGTCGTCGGCATCGTTCGGCGACCAGATCCCGTGCCGTGCCTCGCGTGCGCGACGGGTGAGTGGGATATGTGCCGCAATGGGCTCTACATGGAGCGCGGTATTAAGCAGCTCGACGGGTTCGCGTCCGAGCGATTTCGGACAGGGAGCGACTTCATCGCGAAGCTACCGCCGGACCTGCGAAGTGTTGGGGTTCTGGTGGAGCCGACCAGCGTGGTTGCGAAGGCGTGGGAGCAGATCGAGCGGATCGGCGCCCGAGCAGTGTGGCAGCCCAGGCGTGTCCTCATCACCGGGGCGGGGCCGATCGGCCTGCTCGCCACGCTGCTGGCCGTGCAGCGCGGTCTCGACGTCCACGTCCTCGACCTCGTGACGGACGGTCCGAAGCCGCGGCTCGTCCGTGAGGTTGGGGCAACGTTCCACAGCGGTTCTACGGCCGAGGCGTGCTCGGGCGCCGACATCGTGCTCGAGTGCACCGGGGTCGGCCAGGTCGTTTTCGACGTGATGCGCAGCACATCCCCAGCGGGGATCATCTGCCTCACGGGGGTGTCCACCGGCGGCCGGACGCTGGGCGTCGACCTTGGCGCGTTGAACCGAGACATGGTCCTGGAGAACGACGTCGTCTTCGGCTCGGTCAACGCCAACCGCCGGCACTATGAAGCCGCGGTGCAAGCCCTCGCCCGGGCAGACCGCGAGTGGCTGGCCAGCTTAATCACGCGGCGCGTGCCCCTCGCACGATGGTCGGAGGCGCTCCAGCGCGATCCAACAGACGTCAAGACGGTGATCGATTTCACCCGGTAACGGACACGCAGGGGATCGGCGCCTCCCACCCCCGAGGATTCGCCTGACAAGAAGGGGCCTGCTCCCTCGCCCCCCGAACGGCTGGCACAGGAATCCGCTGCGGACGACCTCCTGTTGTGCGTCGCTGAGAGACGGGTCACGCGCCTCCGGCCACGAGGAGACGCTCCGCCAGCTCGAGCGCATCGACCGGCCAGAACGGCTCCGGGCGGGGTCGCACGACCCCAGGCGCACCGTGGACCGGGCGGCACGAGAGAATGAGGCGGCGCCACCTGAGGGGCACGTTCGCACGGCCGTGCACCGCGCCGAGCAGCGCGCCGGCGATGGCGGCGTTGGTGTCCGTGTCGCCACCCGCCATGACCGTGTCGACGATGCCGTCCTCCAGGCTGGGCGCGTGGAGCAGCTGGAAGTAGGCATTCTGGAAGGCAACGAGCACCCATCCCGCCTGACTCATGAAGTCCGCCGGCGGTGCACCGTCAGCAGCCGCGAGGGCCTCGACGACGGCGGGCGACCGGCATCGGCGCTCGGCAAAGCGCCGAGCGAACCCGTACGTCTCACGTGGGGACGCACCGGTGCGAATAGCGTGGGCAAGCGTGACGACGAAGAGAGCGCAAGCCTCCTGGCAGACGGGATTCGGGTGCGTGAGGCAGCTCTCGTCGCGGGCCCAGCGTGCGAGCACGTCCGGGTCGGCTCCGTGCCCCCAGATGCCCAGTGGGCTGATCCGCATGAGCGACCCGTTCGCTTGACTGTCCCGGTCGGCGGCCTGCATCGCCGCGTCGGAGGGTCTCCCGACCGCCGCCGCCCGCAATGATGGCAGGCTCCCGTTCGGCTCCTCGACGGCGTTTCCCGAAGCATGCGTCCGCTGCGCGCTTATGACGGCGGCCGCGGCACGCAGGGCGCGCTGCGTGGCTGTCCCCATGCTGAAGGGGCCCGACTGATACCAATATCCGTAGGCGCCGGCGACGACGTCGGCGTCGTACCGGCCGCGGGCCACCAGGCAACGGGCGAGCACGAGTGCCAGCTCCGAGTCGTCGGTCGGCTGGCCGGCCATCGTGCCCCACGTTCCGCCATCCGCAAGGGTGCGGAGGCCGTGTGGAAATCGCTGAGCGATCGCCGCGGAGCTCTGACCCTCGACTGGCGCGCCGAGTGCGTCGCCGGCCACCTGGCCCAGCAAGCAGCCCTGGGCACGCCGGAGCAGCCCGGCGTCGGCAACGACGCGGCCGAGCTCCAGTCGAACCGGGCGGAGCTCGTCGGGAACGTCCGATACGCGCTCTGGCGCACCATGGACCGCGATCCATGGACGGCCGATGAGCTCTCCGACGACCTCTGGTGCGCCTCCAAAGCAGGCACGTCCGCGGCTCTCCCCCCGGGGCGAGTACCGAACGGCGCGGCCATCCTGGTCGAACAGCTCGCCGCCGACCGCGCAGAGGAGCGCATGGCCACCTGCGTAGTCCCAATCGCCCGCACCCTTGAACGAGGTACCGACCTCTGCCTCACCGACGGCCGACAGAGCAAGTCGATAGGCGATGCTCGTCATCGCCCGATAGCGCGATGGGTCCGTGAGCCTGAGGTTCACCGCGGGCGCACGGTCCGCGTCCTGAGCGACGAGAATGATGTCGTGGGGACCGAGCCTCTGAGGCCACGGCGCTCGATCGACGGGCCGGCCGTTCCTCGTCACAGACCCGCGCCCCTGCGCCCAGGCAATGAGATCGCCATCGTCATCCGGCGCGCACGGAGCGTAGACAACTCCCAGCACAGGCTCCTGGTCGCGCAGGAGGGCGACGGAGACCGAGCTGCCCCGGTAGCCCTGCAGGTAGGAACGGGTTCCGTCGTTCGGGTCCACCAGCCAGACAAATTTCGGCGGCGGGTCCAGGCCGGCGCTTCCCGTCTCCTCCCCGCGATATCCCCAGTCGGGGAACGCCGATAGCAGGCGGGATCGGATAAGGACCTCAGCCTCCGTATCCACGGGGGCATGGTCCCCGCGTCCGCGTGCGCCGCTCGGCCGGTGGAAGTCGGCCCGCACCATGGAACCTGCCTCCCGAACCACGTCGACAGATACGCGCAGCGCGCGGTCCAGATCAGTTGTCATCCACGTCCCCGGAGAACGCTCACGAGAGGGGGCTCTTGAATTCTGCCACCGTGGTCTCGGCGCGCTGCGAGACGCCCGCCTCAGCAAACGTCGCCATTTCGTCGAGCAGCGCGGCGGCAGCGTCGATCAAGTGCATGGCCATCGCCGCGCCAGTGCCCTCTCCCAGCCGCAGGTCGAGATTGAGAAGGGGTACGAGCTCCAACTGCTCGAGGATCATCCGGTGACCGACTTCGACCGAAGAATGCGCCGCGATGAGATAGTCGCGGGCAGCGGGACACAGCTCCGTCGCCACAAGCGCTGCCGTGCCCGAGATGAACCCGTCGACGATGACGGGGATCCGACGAGCAGCGCCCTCGAGGATGACTCCGACCAGCCCCGCGATCTCGTATCCTCCGACCTTGGCAAGGACGCCGAGCGGATCGCGAGGATCCGGCCGGTTGATCTCCAGCGCACGCTCGATCGCAGCCACCTTGCGGCGCCAGCCGGCCTCGTCCACGCCAGTTCCACGCCCCGTTACCTCAGCCGGCGCCCAGCTCGCGATGGCGGCGACGATCGCGCTCGATGCCGTCGTGTTCCCGATGCCCATGTCCCCTGTGGCCACCAGATCCAGCCCGCGATCAACCTCTCCCTCGACGATCTCGGCTCCGACCCGGATCGCCTCCAGCGCCTCGTTCGCGGACAGCGCCGGTCCTCGGGCCATGTTCCGCGTGCCGTGCCCGATCTTCTTCTGGATGAGCCGCGCGTCGTCGGGCAACAGTGCAGCGACCCCCAGATCGGCAACAACCACCCGCGCGCCTGCTCCTCGCGCGAGCACGTTGATCGCGGCACCCCCAGCGAGGATGTTTCCAACCATCTGGGCAGTGACCGCCTGCGGGTAGGCGGAGACCCCCTCCTCGACGACGCCGTGGTCCGCGGCAAGCACGATGACCGCCTTGCTCGGAAAGCGAGGGCGGACGTGCCCCGTGATGCCTGCCAGGCGGATAGCCAGCTCCTCGAGTCGCCCCAGGCTCCCGCGCGGCTTCGTGAGCTGGTCCTGCCGCTGCCGCGCGCCCTCCATCGCCAGCTCGTCGAGCGGACGGATGCGATGAACGAAGCGGCGCAGGTCGCCATCAGGTGCAGTGATCCCCAACACCTCCGATGGTGAGGTACAGCACGTCCTGAATGATCCTCAGCATAACGCAAAACAGCCGAACCACTGTCGGACCCGTGCAGCATGCATTTCGGAGGTTTGGCTACACGGCGTGGACTCCGACCAGTGGGCACGGGTGGTTGGGGTCTCCGCACTCGAGCTGGAGCGTGGCGTGCTGGATGCGATACGTGCGACCGAGCTCATCGGCGACGCGCACCAGCAAGGCGTCGTCCAGGCCGCCGTCGGGGACGATTAGGTGGGCCGTGAGAGCCGTCTCTGTCGAGCTCATCGCCCAGATGTGAAGGTCGTGGACGTCTCGAACCCTGGGGAGCGTCGTGAGATACGTCTGCACGCCCGCCGCGTCCACCCCTTCGGGCACCGCGTCCAGCGCGAGGTTCAGTGAGGCGCGGAGGAGCCCCCAGGTGCTCCAGAGAATGACGACCCCGATCATGAGCCCGACACCGGGGTCGATCCAGAGCCACCCGGTCAGGCCGATGGCGACGGCCGCGAGCATCACGCCGCCCGACACTCCCGCGTCCGACGCCATGTGGAGAAACGCGCCTCGAATGTTCACATCGTGCTGGCGCCCCGCGACGAACATGAGCGCAGTCCCACCATTGATCAGCACCCCGATGGCCGCGACCCAGATCATCGTCCCCTCAGCGACCGGATTCGGATCCGCGAATCGTCGGAGCGCCTCCCAGGAGATAGCGCCGACCACGACCAGGAGCATGACGGCGTTGGCTACGGCGACGAGGATCGTCGACCTGCCCCAGCCGTACGTGCGGTACGGGGTCGCCTGCCGTCGGGCGAGGGCCACCGCTCCCCAGGCGAGCAGGAGTGAGAGGACGTCATTGAGATTGTGTCCAGCGTCGCTCAGGAGAGCCAGCGAGTTCGCCAGGAGCCCGAAGGCGGCCTCGACGAGGACGAATGCCACGTTGAGCGCAATGGCCACCGCGAATGCGCGATCGGAACCGATGGAGCGGTGATGGTGCGCGTGGCCGAGGTGGAGCGCCTGCGCGGCACCGTGAACCCCGGCGTGCGTTTCGACGTCGCGTTGCATCTGATCGTGGGCGTGACGCTGCCCCAGACGCTCGTTATCCGCGTGGCGTGCGTCGTGCTCTCGCCGCTCGACCATTTGTCACCCCCCACGGGGAGTACTGAGACGAAGCGCTCTGATTCCAAGCACAATTGCGCAATCGCGTAATTGTTGCTATCATGCCCGACCGCACTCCCACCCGTCAAGGGTTGCCGGTTGACACTGGCGCCGAGATTCATGATAATATCGCCTAATAACATCAACAATTGGAGCTGCGCTGTGAGCGTCCTCACCCCGACGGCCGCTCGGTCCGGCGTTGCCGGGCACCTCCGGCAGCTCGAAGACCAGAGCGTCTACATCCTCCGCGAGGCCTATCGCCACTTCGACAACCTCTGCATGCTCTGGTCCATGGGCAAGGACTCCACGGTCTTGCTCTGGCTTGCCCGCAAGGCCTTCTTCGGACACGTGCCCTTCCCCCTCGTCCACGTGGACACGAGCTACAAGATTCCAGAGATGATCGCGTATCGCGACCGCGTGGCCCGGGAGTGGGGTCTGAACCTCCTCATCGCTCAGAACAAGGATGCACTCGCGAACGGGATGAATCATACGCTGGGTCGCGTGGTCTGCTGCACCGCGCTCAAGACGAACGGCCTCAAAGATTTCGTGGCCGAGCGTGGCTACACAGCGGTGATCCTCGGCATCCGGGCTGATGAGGAGGGGACGCGGGCAAAGGAGCGCTACTTCTCACCCCGCGACCACCATGGCGAGTGGGACTTTCGGGACCAGCCCCCCGAGCTCTGGGGTCAGTTCAAAACCAGCTTCCCCGAGGGCACCCACATCCGCGTTCACCCGCTCCTCGACTGGCGTGAGATCGATGTCTGGGAGTACATCCGGGCTGAGAACATCCCCATCATCGACCTGTACTTCAACCGGGGCGACGGCACGCGCTACCGGAGCCTCGGCTGCGCTCCATGCACCTTTGCCATCCGATCCACGGCGAAGTCCCTCGACGACATTATCGAGGAACTCCGACAGACAACCGTCGCGGAGCGGTCCGGCCGCGCCCAGGACGAGGGCCGCGGCATGGAGGTGCTCCGCAAAGACGGCTACATGTAGCGCATGGTTGCGCTCAGCGATCGCGCCATGGAGCACCTGAGCATCGTCGTCGTGGGTCACGTGGACCACGGAAAGTCCACGCTCCTCGGCCGACTCTACGCGGACACCGGCTCCCTCCCGGACGGCAGGATCGAAAAGGTCCAGGCCATCTGTCAACAGCAGGGGAAGGAGTTCGAGTTCGCCTTCCTGTTCGACACGTTTCTCGAGGAACAGGAGCAGGGGATCACCATCGACACGGCCCGCACCTTCTTCTCCTGGGACAGCCGCGAGTACGTCATCATCGATGCGCCAGGGCACAAGGAGTTCCTGAAGAACATGGTCTCGGGCGCGGCGCGGGCCGAGGCGGCGCTCCTCGTGATCGACGCCCAGGAGGGGGTACAGGAGCAGTCGCGGAAGCATGCTCACCTGCTTGCGATGCTCGGCGTCCGGCAGGTTGCGGTCGTCGTCAACAAGATGGATCTGGTCGCGTACCGACAGGAGATCTTTGCCTCCATCGAGGACGAGTACCGTGCGTTCCTGACGAAGCTGGGCGTCACCCCTGAGCGCTTCATCCCGGTCAGTGCAAAGCTGGGCGACAACGTCGTGAGCCGCAGTGCCCGCACGCCGTGGTACACGGGCCCATCCGTGCTGGAGGCGCTCGGGCTCTTCCAGAAGGAGATCCCCCAGGAGGACCAGCCGCTTCGCTTCCCAGTCCAGGACGTGTACAAGTTCGACTCCCGCCGGATCCTCGCGGGGAGGATCGCCGCCGGGCGCATCCGCGTGGGCGATCGGCTCGTCTTCGCCCCCTCAAACAAGACCGCCCGTGTCAAGACGATCGAGGGCTTCAATGTCGATTCACCGCTGCTCGAGGGAGCAGCCCGCCAGTCCATCGGCGTTACCCTCGACGAGCAGATCTTTGTCGAGCGCGGCGAGGTCGCTTGTCAAGAGGAGTTCGCGCCTCAGGTCTCCACGACACTCCGCTGCAACGTGTTCTGGCTGGGAGCTCGTCCCCTGGAGATCGGCTGTCGCTATCTCGTGCGCCTCGCGACCCGCGAGGTCGCCTGCGAGGTGGTGGCCATCCACCACGTGATCGACGTGTCCGAGCTGGACGTCCAGGAAACGCGGACGCTGCTGCTCAAGAACGAGGTCGGCGAGCTCACGATTCGGACGAAGGCGCCCGTCGCGGTCGACCGGTCGAGCGACTTCGAGGCAACCGGTCGCTTCGTTCTCGTCGACCAGTGCGACGTCTCCGGGGGCGGCATCGTCACCGAGGTGCTTCTCGACGAGCACGCGTCCTTACGGGAGGAAGCACGCCGCCGCGACCTCTCATGGGTTGCCGGGGATGTTGGTCCTGAGGCCCGAGCGGCCCACTACGGCCATCGCGCCGCCCTCGTCCTCCTGACGGGCGCTGCGCCCAACGCCCAGTCCGCTCTGGCACGCCGCCTGGAGGACCATCTGGTCGCCGACGGCCGTCACACCTACCTGCTTGCGCCGGAGAATCTCTGGCGCGGACTCGACGCGGACCTCTTGTCCGCCGACGACCGCGAGCTGGTCCGGCGCTTCGGCGAGGTCACGCGCTTGCTCATCGACACGGGGATGATCGTTGTGTCACCGACGAGCGCCTTTCGCCGGTTCGACCCGGACGCCGTGCGAACCCTGCTCCACCCAGCGACCGTGTTCATGGTGCACATGGGCGAGCCAGAGGCGAATCCCGACGCCGACGTCGTGCTGGAGGCGAGCGATGACCCGAACGCGGCCGCTACGAACCTCATCGAAGAGCTGAAGCGCCGCGGGCTCCTGGCCTACACCCTCGGCGAGAAGCGCTTCGAGTACGCGAGCTACACGATTTAGATGCGCGGACGCCTCACTCCGCGCCCGCTCTGACCGCGGCGTTGAGCCGGTCGAGTCGCCGCCAGGCAAGCTGATCGGCGAGCGCCGCCACCTGCCCGACCACGGTGGTGGCGGGCGCGCGGATCTGCTCTGCTCGCGCCCGCTCAGCTATGTCCGCCAGGACGCCGGTTACGATGCGCTGGTCCTGGGTCGACCCCGCCTGCACGACTGCCGCCGGCGTTTCCGGGTCAAGGCCGTGGGCGATGAGCTCCTTCGTGATGCGCGAAAGGGTCTCGACGCCCATCAGGAGCACGAGCGTCCCGCCGAGCCGCGCCAGCGCCTCCCAGTCGATCGAGCCGCCCGGCTTGGACGGGTCCTCGTGGCCTGTGATGACGGTGAACGCGGAGGCCAGTCCACGGTGCGTCACCGGGATGCCGGCGAACGCCGGCGCGGCCACGGCAGCGGTGACGCCCGGAATGACCGTGAACGGAATACCAGCCCGCGCCACGGCCAGCGCCTCCTCGCCACCCCGGCCGAACACGAACGGATCCCCGCCCTTGAGCCGGACGACGACCTGGCCCGCGAGCGCCTCGACGCAGAGAAGCTCGTTGATCTCCGTCTGGCTCAAAGCTGACCGGCCCCGCGCTTTGCCGGCAAAGATGAGCCGCGCGTCCCCGCGGGCAGCGTTCAGCAAGGAAGCACTGACCAGGCGGTCGTAGACGACGACGTCGGCCTCGGCGATGGCGCGCTGGCCGGCGACCGTGATGAGGCCCGGGTCGCCCGGTCCAGCCCCAGCGAGAATGACGCGACCCATGTCCGACACGGACAACGGTGCCTCCGGATGGACGGCGTCCGGTGCCGGCTCAGGATCGTCGCCCGCACCGCTATCGGTCCGATCCTCTTCCTCGGGCACGTCAGCCGATCGATCAAGCCTTGTCCGCAGGAGAACGATCGCGCCCTCGAGGTCGCCTCGGCCCACTTGGTCCAAGACCTCGTCGTCGATGGCCTCCTGCCACGATGCCGGGTCTGCGCGGACGCCCTCTCGTCGAAGCTCGTCACGGACGCGGGCGAGCACCTCGACCAGGAGGCCGTAGGCGCGCGGAACCCGGTCCTCCAGCCGCTCCCTCAGGTGGCGCGCCAGCGCAGGGCTCCGCGCCCCCGTCGTGATGGCGATCTGGACCTCACCGCGCCGAACGACAGCCGGCAAGATGAAGTCGCAGTTGGCCGGGTCGTCCGCCGCGTTCACGAGCACGCGTCGGCTGCGCGCCTGCGCCGCGACGCCCGCGTTGACGTCCGAATCGTTGGTCGCCGCCACGACGAGGAACACATCGGCCAGGTCGCCCGGCTCGAAGCCACGGCGGTGCAACTCGATGGTGTGGAACGGCGCGCGCTCGGCGATGGCAGGGACGATCTCGGGCGCGACGACTGCCACCAGCGCACCGGCCGATAACAGCGCGTCGACCTTCCGCGCCGCCACGGCGCCTCCGCCGACGACGAGGCACCGGCGGCCCTCGATGTTCAACGCCACGGGGAAGTACGACGTCACGACGGCTCGCTCCGCGTCCGGATGACGATGGGCGCGTTGTTGGCATCGTACCCGATGTGCATGCCGCACTCCTTGGCCGCCGGGTCCATCTCCCACCACCATCGGCCCGCGCGCGGGTCTTCGCCCGGCTCGATCGGCCGTGTGCACGGCGCGCAGCCGATGCTCGGGTAGCCCTGGCCGTGGAGGGCATTGTACGGCACGTCATGCTCGCGGATATAGGCCCAGACCTGGTCGCTCGACCAGTC
>WHTR01000199.1 GCA_009377635.1 Chloroflexota bacterium | reverse complement strand
AAGGGCGCGCTCCCATTACAGCTTGTAGAGGCTCGCCGCGTTCCGCCACAGCACTTGCTCGCGCGCTTCGGTCGAAAGTCCCGCGAAGCAGTGACTGATCGTCTCCTGGGTGCGGGGCCAGGTCGAGGTCGCCAGCGGCAGATTCGTCGACCAGAGGATGTGATCAGCCCCGAAGTAGCTGGCGAACGGGGTCACGCGATCAAACCATCCGTTGAAATAGCACTGGCGTCGAAACATCTCAATGGGCGTGAGCTCATAGCCTTCGTGCCGCACTCCGTCGTACGTCCACGGCTCATGGGAGAGACCATCGCCCTCGAACTGGTGGCTGGTCCACTCCAGGTGGATCATCCCCCAGCTCAGCGCGCTCTCGGCGAACACCAGGCGAAGATTGGGGTGCCGCGGCGCGACGCGCGACATGAAGAAGAGGGTGACCACGGCCGAGCTGGCGACGGGCGTCATCACTGCGGCCAGAGCCTCGGCCAGCGTGGGAGTTGGGGCGTACGGAACCTGCTGGGATCCCCCCGCGTGGAGACACAGCGGAACGTCCAGCTCTTCACACACCTGCCACACCGGATCCCACTCTGGCTCGCCCAGGTATGGCACCTCGCGCAGCTCCATCGGCACCCCGGGGAACACCACGCCCCGATGGCCCATGCCGACGGCGCGTCGAATCTCGGCCACCGTCGCGGCAGGCGACCAAAGGGGCACGATGCACTGGGGGATGAACCGCTCGCTCGCTGCGCCCCACTCCTCGATCAGCCAGTCGTTGTTCGCACGCACGCAGGCCTGCTCGAGCTCCGGGTCTTGCAGTCGTCCGAATGCCTCCCCGGCCAATCCCGCCACTGTTGGGAAGAGCACCGAGTAGTCGACGCCGGCGGCGTCCATTACCTTGAGCCGTTCCGCTGGCACGTACGCAGCCGGCGGAACCTCATCCCATCGAGTCGGCCCCTGGTTGATGTCGGGCATGAGCGCCTCGGCGCGGGCGACGCAGCCACCGAGGAGAACCTGCCCGTCCACCATCCACTGCTCGGCGCCAGTGGTCGAACGCTCGAGATGCGGAATCCGGTCGCCCCACGTGCTTTTGGACAGCCGGCGGGTCCACAGGTCCGGCGGCTCCTGAACGTGGTCGTCGCTGCTGATGAATCCGTAGTTCAGGTGCATCTGCGTCATCGATCTTTTCCGATGGCCACCGTGGCCTCGATCGGATAGACCCGGAGAGCGTTCTCGTACAGCATCTGCCGTCGCTCTTCCTCCGGGACACCCACCAGAATCCGCTCGACGACGGTCCAGGACCGGGGATAGAACGAGCTCACGTGCGGGAGGTCCGACTCCCACATGATGTTGTCGATGCCGATGTCGTACCGGGTCTTGATGCCCTCGTCTTCGAACCAGAAGGCGCCGTACATCTGGCGGCGGATGATCTCACTGGGCCGTATGGGGATTCCCTGCGTCCACAGACGGCGGGTCTCCCACTCGTGGTCGCAGGCGGCAATGGCATAGTTGAAGCCGCTAATGCCGTTCTCCGCGAACACGAACTTCAGGCGCGGGAAGCGCTGGGTGAGGCCAGAAAAGATGAGATGGGGGATCGTTCGGGCCGGGCCGACCCCGCACCCGGACGTATAGACCGAATGATCCTGCCGGCGCGTGTACCCGCTCCAGCTACCGGCTCGGAGCGCGCCACTGGATCCCCATCCGCCCCCGAACCCGCCGCCGGCATGAAAATGGACCGGCACGCCCAGCTGCTCGCAGGCCGCCCACATCGGGTCCCACCGGGGATGGGTGATCGGCGGGAGACCCGCCGGGCCGGCTCCGCCCATGCCTCCCATATTTATCCCCCGATGGCCGCCCTCCACCGCGCGCTCGATCTCCCTCGCGATGTCCGTCGGTTCCTGAATCATGGGGAGGATGGCAAGCGCGAGATATCGGTCGCTGACGCGCACCCAGTCGGACAGCGTGTCGTTGTAGGCCCGCACTGCATCCAGTTCGAACTCGGGATCTCCATAGGGATAGAACGCCATGCCCGGCGCGCCCGTGTTGGGAAACAGCACCTCGGCGTCGACGCCGTCGGTGTCCAGGGCCTTCAGCCGCTCGGCAGGGTCGTAGGCAATCCTCGGGACCTCTTCCCAATGCTTGGGATACTTGGGAAACGGCTCCCCCATGAACGCCGGACAGTTACACAGATCGAGCTCCGACGCGCGACCGGGTTTGCCATACGTCCCCCAAACTTCGACCTTCTCTCCGCCGCGCTCGATTTCCATGACATGGGGAATTAGGTCTCCCCACTTTTGGGCCGACATCCGCGAGGTGAAGTCGGTGCGGTTGTGCGCGACGTGCGAGTCGGTGCTGATCAGCCCGAACTTGATCTCCACGAGAGCCCCCCTTGGCTCGCAAGATATTTCCGATAAGGCACGGGCCACGCTTCCCATGGCCGAGAACATTGGCGATGCTGGACCACTCGGGGCCCACTATAGCAAGGGCCCGGTATCACGACAAATACAAGGTTTGTATCTCTGGATGAATGAATCGCATCATTGCATGATCCCTAGCGGTGCAGCCGAAATGTCATCCTGAGCGAAGCGAAGGATCTCCCCTTAAGCGTAATTTGGCGGTCACGA
>WHTR01000198.1 GCA_009377635.1 Chloroflexota bacterium | reverse complement strand
TCCTGTCGCTCAATGTGGGGAACCCGATCGCCCCACTTCGCCCTCGATAGGCGCGACGTCCACACGTGCGGGTGCTCCTGCACGTGGTCGTCCACGCTGATCAGGCCGTGCTTCAGTTCCATCGAACTCCTCCGCGCCACGCGCGTCGGTTCATCGGGTCTCACTGGGAGCGATCGCCTCGCGGCTGCGCGGGCTAGGCGCGTCCTCGACCAGCCCGTACAGGTCGAGGGCATTTCGATACAGGAGCTTGGTCCGCTCGTCGGGCGGCACATCCCCCACGGTCCGCTCCACGTGCTCCCACGATGTCGGATAGCTGGACGTAATGTGCGGATAATCCGTCTCGAACATGAGGTTGTCGATGCCGATGTAGTGCCGGAGCTCGACGCCCGAGCGCTCGAACCAGAAATCGACATACACCTGTCGGCGGAATGCCTCGCTCGGGCGGGTGAGCACCCCCTCGGTCCACAGGTGCCGGCGCTCCCACTCGTGGTCGCAGGCGTCGAGCACATAGCACATCCAGCCGCTGCCGGTCTCCGCGAAGGCCCACTTGAGCCGGGGATAGCGGTCGAGGATGCCGGAGAACATGAGGTTCGGGAGCTGCTGGCAGGCGGTTGCCGCGAGGCGACCGGTCGACACGGTGTGCGCCTGCCTCGTCGTGTAGCCGCTCCAGTGCGGGACCGAGAGCAGCCCGCCCAACCCGGCGGAGCCGTGCCAGTTGATCACGAGCCCGGCGTCCTGGCACGCCGCCCACAACGGTTCCCAGTACGGATCGTTGAGCGACCGCGCGCCGTTGATGCAGAGGGCAGGCTCCGCCGGCATCACGATGCCCCGGTGGCCCTTTTTCGCCGCGAGGTCAAGCTGGCGCAGGACCTCGTCGATTGGGCTGAGGTACGGAATCAGCGCGAGGGGGATGTATCGATCACTGACCTGCGTCCATTCCCCGAGGGCGTCATTGTACGCTTCGACGCAGGCCAGCTCGTAGTCCGCGTCGTCGAACGCGAAGCTGAAGTTGCCGACGGGGTTGTTCGGAAACAGGACTTCTGCGTCGACCCTGTCTTCGTCCAGGGCCTTGGCACGCTCGATGGGATCGTACGCCTTGGGGGGTACGTCCTCCCAGCGCTTCGGCTGAAAGCGCCGGTCGGGCATGAGGGCCGGGCAGTTGGCAACCCCGCCCCCGCGCGGCCGCTGGCCGTTTACACTCCACCCGTCCACTCGCTGGCCATCCACCTCAAGCTCCACGACGCGGGGGATCCGGTCCCCCCACTTCGTCGCGGGCATGCGGCGAACGAACGCGTCCCGGTCGAGCTGGGCGTGCGAGTCGCAGCTGATGAGTCCGTATCTGATCTTCATGGCTCCGTGTAATCCTCCTAAGGGCACGGCCGCGCTTCTAGATCGGCGCGACGCCGGTTGCCTCGACCTCGGGCCGATACTTCTCGCACAGGACCCGCCACTTTTCCGCGCCCTTCCTCGCTCGCTCCTCGGCCTTCGCTCTCGCCTCGGGATCGCGCAGGCTCCAGGCGAACGGCGGCCGCACCTCGCCGATGTTGATATAGCCGGCATAGGCGTGAGTCGTGATCTCGCCGTAACGGCTGTCTCCACCGCCGCCGGCCGACATCATGTCCTTCATGATCGCCTTGGTCTTCGGGACGTCACCGGCCTTGGCGGCATTCCAGGCAGCGAGCACGGGCCACGGGCCGCTCCACAGCTGGTGGTTCCAGACCCCTGCCGCCCCCATCTCCAGGTAGGGATACAGCTGAAACGTGTTGGCGATGTGCGCGATGTGCCCGTCGATCACGTCGTGCAGCCGGATGAACTCTGCCGGCGTCCGGTGGCTGTCTTTCATGCACACGATGTTGGGGATTTTCACCAGCTCGGGGAACACCGACACCGGAATGTGGACTCGGTGATTGGGTGGGTTGTGGTAGATCATGATCGAGATGTCCGGGAATAGCTCGCCCACCTCGCGGTACATCGTCGGGATGTCGTGGACCGGTAGGGGGTCGTAGTAGGGCAGGCCGAGCAGCACGCCCTCGCCGCCCTGCTCGCGGACGAACTGCATCCGCTTCGTGATCTCGCGCGGGTTCGCCGTGGTCACGCCCAGCATGAGCGGGACCCGCTTGTTCACAGCCTGAATCGAAGCTGTGACCGCGTCCTGCCATTCCTCCCACAGGAGGTTCCAGACCTGGCCGAACGTGCCGGTCGTCGCGATCATGTGGATGCCGTCCCGAATGGCCCGGTCGAGTGCGTCGGTGAGGTTATCGATGTCGATCGTGCGCATTGCGGACATGCTGCCCGCGTCGGGCGTGGCCACTGCCGGACTCATCGCGCAGACGCCGCCGAGTTCCTCATGGGTGTATGACATGGCTCCCTTTCCTCCTCCTTCGGGTGTCGGGATGATCCTTTGCACCAGGTCGCGATGCAACGCGCGTCGGTCGACTGCCCTTATGACTCCCAGTACCACTCGTGGATGTTGCGCATCGGGCTGCCGGCACCCTCTGGCACCTGGCGGACCTTTGGTCCCCTCAGGGCTTTCACATGGTTCCAGGCTCGGGAGTGCCAGTACAGGAAGATGCCGGGCAGCTCTGAGCTGACGAGCTTCTCGATCTGGATCGTCAGGCGGACGA
>WHTR01000197.1 GCA_009377635.1 Chloroflexota bacterium | reverse complement strand
GCAATCTTCACTCCGGCCTGTACGGCGGCAGCGCGATGAACGCGGTCCACGTCCTCAATCACCTCCTCGAGCAGGTGAAGCCCGGGCCCGATGGCCGCGTCCGCCCCGAGCTGCGAGAGGGCCTGAGGGAACCGACCCAGGAGGAGCTGGATGCGTGGTCCAAGCTTCCCCCGGGCGGGGCCGTTATCACCGACGAGGGCGGTACCCCCGTCTGGGGCGGTTCCGGAGACGAGTACTACATCCAGAACTGGGCCGACGCCTCGCTCGACATCCACGGGATCGCGGGAGGCGACGCGGCCCAGGTGCGCACCATCATCCCGGTGACCGCCAACGCGAAGTTCAGCATCCGGCTGGCCCCCGACCAGCACGCCCGCTCCATCGCCGACACCCTCATCGAGTTGCTCGAGGCAGCCGTCCCGGAGGGGGCCGAGGTCAATATCAACGTCCATTCCATGACCGACCCGGCGATGTTCGATCCGGATTCGAGCGCGATGAACATCGCCAAGGATGCGTTCGCCAAGGCGTGCGGCACCCGACCGGTCCTGACCCGCATCGGCGGAACGCTGCCTATCCTCGTTGCGCTGGCGGAGCGGAAGATCCCCACGATCGTGAGCGGGTTCGCTCTCGCTGAGGATGCGATCCACGCCCCCAACGAGTCCTTCTGGCTGAAGGGGCTCGAGCTCGGAGAGAAGACCGCGCGCGAACTGTTCGCCGGGCTGGCCAACCTGTCACGCGGGTGACGGGTCCCGGCGAAGCGAGGCACTAGACTTGCTGTGATCTAGGGCGGTAGCTCAGTCTGGTCAGAGCGCTGGTCTCCAAAACCAGTGGCCGGGGGTTCGAATCCCTCCCGCCCTGCAATGTGATGTCGCGGGGCATCGTGGACGAGCACGCGTCATCCTCTGGTCGTCTGTACCTCCCTCCTGCTTCCGCTACGTCGTTATCCTTGCGCACACCGTACGCATCCATGCTCTACACCTTCGTACGCGCTTCTTAGCTCTGCGATGTCGAACTTCTTCTTTTACAGGAACGCCTGGGTCACACGGGCGACCTGTTCCTATGCGCTCGCCTTATCGCGAAGCTCGGCCTCCGCGGTTGAGGAAGTCCCGCTCTGGGTCCGTAAGAGCCATTGAAGCCGCACGCTCATACACGGCCGCGGCCTCGTCGTGCCGGCCCAACCGAGAAAGCAGGTCGGCTCGCGTGGCGTGGAACGCGTAGTAGTTGTCGAGATCCAGATCGTCGACTCTAGGCTCCTGCTGCTATCCGCCAGGAGCCTTGTGGAGGGCCCGTCTCGCGGGGTACCAGCTCTCACCGACTGGCCCCCCTGCCACGTTCCACGCCCACGAGATCGTCGGCGCGATCCGCAAGTACGCACCTGGCCCGACTATGCCAACGCGTTCGATCGGTCCGTCGACTTTGCCATACACACGGATGCCTCGAGCGATGAACGGATCAAACGAAACCATGTCATCGACGACCAGGGCAACCCGGTTGTTTCCCGACGTCGCGTTGCGGAACTTCCGGGTCCGGAACACGGACCTCCCTGAGCCCCCGATCCAGAAGTAGGTTCCATCGAACTCGAACGACACTGGAACGACGTCGGGCTGTCCGTCGCCCGAAAGGGTGGCGAACCGGGCTAGCGGCTGGGATCTCAGGTACTCGATCTCCTCCGCTGTGAAAGACATGCTCAGAGATCCTTCCGTTCCCGCCTCTCGATGTTACCGACGAGGCATAGGACACTGCTTCATATCCCATCGCTGCTTCTATCCCATCCCAGTTCCATCTTCGAGACCGTCGGGGATCCAGGGTCTTGTCGTGTCGGGGGCACGAGCGGCCTAGAGGGAAACTACGGTGAAGTATCAGGCACGAATCTTAAGAAGGACCCCGCAAGCGCGGGTAGTGCTTGTACGTTCAGACGAATGCGCTCACAGCAGCGACCTCAAACGAAGGTGAGAGAGGCCGAGCTGATGCTGAGAGAGCGTTCTCAACAAAGCCCGTGCACCTCGCTCAAGTCGTCCAGCGCCTCGTCCAGGCAGTCATGGGTTCGGAAATGCCCATCTGTTTCCGAAAGCCTTAGGAGCCGACGAACTGCTTCGCTGGGTGCCACGATGGCCAGCGGGATCCGGAGGACGTTTGCAATTGTGCGGGCACGGATGAGTGCACCGAGCCCCGCCGCGTCCATGAAGGTGACGTCGGCCAGATCAATCAGAATCCGCTGGTGCGAAGTTTCGCCCATGGCTCTCATCACTTCGCCGAGGGTTTCATCCGCCGATGCGGCGTCGAGCTCGCCTCTGACCACGAGGATGGCCGCGCTGCCCGCTCGAACCGTCCAGATCTCGTTCGGCACGAGACCAAGCGCATCGACCGTCGACCATCCCAGGCGATCTCGTGAGCGCATCTCTTACTCAATCCCGTGACCGGTCACGACGAGACCACCGGGTCGATGCGCGCATGGACCCACCTCGATTTCCTTCACACTGTCCTCAGTGCCTCGGTCGGCGACAGCCGGGCCGCCCGCAGCGCGGGCAGCAGACCAGCCACTGCTCCGATCGCGAGGGCGGCTCCGAATCCGCCGGCCCATGCGAGGGTGGGCACCACCACGGCCCACTCCTTGATCGAGGCGTAGACCGCGGTCGCGACGACTCCGACCGCGACG
>WHTR01000196.1 GCA_009377635.1 Chloroflexota bacterium | reverse complement strand
CGACTTGCCGAGTACGACGACCCCAAAGCTCCGCACACGGACACGGACACCAAGTACCTGGACGACATCAGATCCGGGCGCGGAAACGTCAGCGGCTTCGTGCGCATCGGTCTGTTCAAGCGGCTCTCGTCGTCGGGCCACTCGTTTATCCTCAGCCTCCAGCGCCAGCGCGCCCGCAACGAGCTCTTTATCTACGCCATCGACAATGGATTGCCGGTTCCCCTCGGCAGCTTCAGCGACCACCAGTTCATGGTCAGCGACCGCGATCTTGAGGACGAGACCGATCTCCACGGCACCATGGAGAGCCGTTACCACGAGCTCGAACGCAAGCTTCCGCCCTCGACGAAGTGGATCAACTCAGGCGTGTTCAAGTCCAGGCTGCACAAGGATCTTCAGCGCGACAACCGCATCATCACCGAGCTGCTGGACGGGTTCGGCCCATGGGACTCGAGCAAGGACTCCAAGGTCAACGCGTTGGTGGACCTGCTGCGCGAAGAGCACCCGGTCCAGAAGGTGCTGATCTTCACCGAGTACGTCGACACCGCCGACTACGTCGCCGAGGCACTCCGAGACGCCGGGATCGCGAACGTCGGACTCGCCTCCGGTGACACCGACGACCCCGCCGGTATCGCCCGCCGCTTCTCACCCGAGAGCAACCGACTGCCGGGCGAGGCAGAGCACCCGACTGAGAAGGCGCGAACGTCGCCGATCGACGTACTGGTCGCGACCGACGTGCTCTCCGAGGGACAGAACCTGCAGGATGCGCACATCGTCGTGAACTACGACCTTCCCTGGGCGATCATCCGGATCATTCAGCGCGCCGGCCGCGTGGACCGCGTGGGCCAGAAGTCCGACACCGTCTACATCTATCTGATCACCCACGAGAAGGTGGAGCGGGCCATCCGCCTGCGGCAACGGATCAAACAGCGGCTGGGAGACAACGCCGCGGCCTTCGGCTCCGATGAGCAGTTCTTCGGCAGCGACGAAGAGGTCAACATCCTCGACGACCTCTACAAGGGAGCCGTCCCGAACGACGACGAACTCGACGCCGCCGAAGGTGAGGCCGACGCCGTCAGTGAGGCGTGGCTCATTTGGTCGAACATCAAGGACCACCAACCGAAGCTGGCCAGCAAGGTCTTGGGCATGCAGGACCTGGTCCACAGTACCCGCGACCCCTACGTGCACGAGTCGCACGGCGGCGTCACCTGCTATGCCAGCACCGCGTCGGGCGTCGACGCGTTCGCGACCTCGCACACCGGTTCGTCCGGGACCACACGCGAGCGACTGCTGACTCCCCTGGAAGCGCTGCGTCTCTTCCAGGCTGAGGAGACCACACCGACTGCCCCTTTGCGGGACGACCACTTCGACCGCGAAGCCAGCCTCATTCAGAGCAAACTGACCACCGAGATGGTCGCCGTCGGCAACCTCAAGGGCATCCGCAAGTGGGCAGTGGAACGGCTCGGCGGCACGATCTTCGGACAGGACGCCAGCGACGCGGTCGCCGCAATGAACGAACGACCACTCACCGAGCATGCCAACGTCAGACTCCGCCAAGCCAGGCGCAGCAAGTACAACGAGCAGGACCTCGTCGATCTGGTCAACCAGTTGCACAGCGAGGACCGGCTGGTCATTGGCTCCACCGACAGGGACCAGATCAAGATCGTGTGCTCGATCGGAGTGACAGAGCAGTGAGCAGCGACCTCGTCTCCCAGTCCGAGAAGCGGGCCTACGGCGACCTCTTCAGGCTCGATCTGAACTGGGGAGCTCCCGACCATCCGCCGATCATCCTGGAGACCGACGATGACCAGCCGCTAACTGCCACCAACGTCTCGTCCTACAAGGGACTCCGGGTCTGGGAGTGCCCATCTCTGCCCGGGTCGGCTCTCGAGGCGAAGCTCGAGCAGCTCATCGCCAAGACCTCCACCAACCGCCTCGTCATCTTCCATGAGAACGACAAGCAAGTCTGGCGTTGGCCCTCTCGCAGCAGCAAAGGCCCCGGTGTCATCTCGCGCCCCGCCCGTCACGAGCACCGGACGGGATCATCCGATCCGAAGTTCGCAGCGAAGCTCGACGCGATCCGGCTTCCCGAGGATGTGATCCTCGACGTCAATGCCGTCCTCACCAAGGTGCGCGACGCATTCGACGTCGAGACGAAGCACGAAACTAAGCGTGCGTCGAAACTCATGGCGCAGATGTACGCCGCCGTGGAGAAGGGCTACCCGGACACCTTCGACGAGAAGGAGCGCGATCACCAAATCTCCGTCACCCTCGCCCGGGTCCTCTTCCTGCTGTTCGGCGACGACACCGAGATGTGGACGAACGCCAACGGTGACCCTCTTCCCGACCTCTTCCAGGACTTCGTCAAGGACCACACCGCGCGCGACGGCTCCGACATCGGGGAGCGCATAAGTGACCTCTTCAGCACACTCGACACTCCGCGTGCCCAGCGCAGCGGAACCCCCGACGAGCTCGCAGCGTTCCCATATGTCAACGGCGGAATCTTCGAGGAACCCATCGCCCTCCCCACTCTGGACGAGGATTTCCGTGACGCCTTGCTGAAGGCTGCGGCGGTCGACTGGTCCACCATCAGCCCTGCGATCTTCGGCTCCATGTTCCAGTCAGTTCGCGACGCGCAGACCCGTCGTGAACTTGGCGAGCATTACA
>WHTR01000195.1 GCA_009377635.1 Chloroflexota bacterium | reverse complement strand
ATTACCCGGCGGGACGCAGCAGCGTCCAAGCCGCGCCGAGAAGCGCCCCGGCGGGAACCACCGTTCGGGCATGCAGCACAACGCTGAGCACGCCCGCCGCCCCGCCCGCAGCCGAGGGTTCCATGCATCCGCCACCCGAAGGAGATGGCCATCTGCTGGACCTCGGGCCCTGGGAGCATGGCGGCAAAATTCAGGGCACGCAGAAACAACGTATGTCCATCGAGAGTGGCGGGGTCCGTGTCCGGAGGAACGAACGAGAACTCCGCTTGAGGATCAATGTACCTTCGGATGAGCCACGGGCGCGCGGTCCGGTCGATATACAGATTTCGGCGAGTGATCCACTTCATGGCACGCGCCAGCTCTCGCCGCGCGCGAGGTCCAGAAGACCCATGACCATGTCGTCGCACTGGCGCAGCAGCGCTGCGATCGTCTCGCTGCCCGGGGCGCTGAAGTGGTCGCGCGTCCGCACCTGCTCACCCCACCGTTTGAGCTTGCCCACATCCCCCGCGAGCTGCGCCAGCTCATGCTTACCGAAAGCGCGATGCTCAGTCTCTCGTCGCACGTGATCGAGCAGCGCCTCTGCCTCCCGGGCAAGATCCCTGTACTCCTCCGTGCGTGCCTGGCGCGAGGCTTGGATCACGAGTTCTTCATCGTCGGACGCAAGTCGGGCCCCTTCCGCCACGGTGGCCCGACCGCCAAGCGCTTCCACCTTGGCGGCCACAGCCCAGAATGCCTCCCGCGTGTCCTCGCGCTGGGGTAGCGCACAGACGCCATTTCGCAGGTAGACGGCCCCGACTGTCTTCAGCTCGCGCCATATGGAGACCCGGAGGCGAGCTGGCTCGGACGGTATCGTATAGATGAGCAAGATCCAGCTCATCGTTGCCGGCGATCTCCGTTGATGAATACGTGCTTCCGCGGATGAGTGTAACAGCTGTTAGATGCACCGAAGCCTGGCGACGCCTCTTGTGTGTGGCTCGCGGTCCTGCTATAGTCGTCGCGTTCGTGACGCATGCGACCCCCGCTCCCGGGCAAGGTGTCGAGAAGTTCATTCACGTCGCTTGCCCGCATTCCCCCTCGTCGTCCCGGTGACGGACCCCGGCGCAACTCATGTTCGGCTACGAAGGAGTCAACGTGTGTCAGTGGTCTAGACCCGGCGTTTGCCTGGCTCCACGGCATTCCCATGCCCATCGTCGCCAAATGATCTGCTCCGTCGTACGAGATCGATCTGCGCGTAACCGTCGTCTTGCGTAACGCACTGTTCGTCTTCCTGCTCCCCGCCGCCGGCGTTGTCGGCGCGCTCGTCACCCTCGTTCAGGGTCGGTTGACGCACGTCCATGTGGCTCTGTTTCTCGCAGGGTTTGTTCTGACCGGGCTTGGCATCACCGTGGGCTACCATCGTCTGTTGACCCATCGAAGCTTCGAGACCCACGGGGTCGTCAAGGCGGTCCTCCTCATTCTGGGGTCCATGGCCGTTCAGGGGCCGGTGGCGGGATGGGTGGCCAATCATGTAAAGCACCACGCGTATTCCGACCGAGACGGAGATCCGCACTCACCGAGGGAAGGTCTGCTCCATGCGCATTGGGGATGGCTGTTGCGGTTCTCCGATGTCCCGGTTGAGAGATACGCTGCGACGGTGCGTCGCGATCGCGTCGCGGCCTGGGTGAGCGACACGTTCGTCCTGTGGGTGATTGCGGGGTACGCGATCCCCTTCCTTGTCGGTGGATGGGAGGGGCTGATCTGGGGTGGCCTCGTGCGCCAGATCGTCGTGCAGAATGTGACGTTCTCTGTCAACTCGGTCTGTCATCGGTGGGGGCAGCGGCCCTTCCCGACGAACGACCAGAGTAAGAACAACTGGATCGTGGGGCTCCTGGGGCTCGGGGAAGGTTGGCATAACAACCACCACGCGTTCCCGACATCTGCGTACCATGGGCTCCGCTGGTGGGAGCTGGATCTGTCCGGGTATCTGATTCGATTCCTGGACGCCGCCGGAGTCGCGTGGAACGTCAGGCGCCCGAATCGCCTAGAGATCCTTCGGCGAGCCTCCTAGTCTCATAGGCCACGCTGCAGGTGCCCACACGGACAGCGACTTGGGGGACGACCGCTTCCTCAGCGACATCTTCTCCAGAATGACAAGAGACGCAACGTGACCAGTCCCGCCGAGATCATCTATTCTCGCCGCCTCGCTCGTGGGGATGCTCGTTCCTCTCGGGCTTGGTCTACGCACGCTCGCTGGGGATGCTGACGTGGAGCGGCGCGAGGACGGAGCCACGGGGAAGGTGTCGGGCGCATGGGTGGATACCCGACAGGAGCCGGTTCTGCAGCTGCGCGCGGTGCGCAAGGTGTACTCCGGGGCGGTCCCGGTCGCGGCACTCGACGCCGTCTCGTTGACGGTCGAACGGGGGGAGTTCGTGGCCATCATGGGTCCGTCGGGCTCCGGCAAGTCGACGCTCATGAATCTCCTCGGCCTGCTCGATCGCCCGACTGATGGCAGCTACCGCTTCGACGGGCGTGAGGTCAACACACTGACCGACGGGCAGTTGGCGGCGATCCGTCTGCAGCGGATGGGCTTCGTCTTCCAGTCGTTCAATCTGTTTCCGCGCAAGTCGGCGCTGGACAACGTCGCCCTGCCGCTGGCCTACGCGGGCGCGAGCCACGGCGAACGGAG
>WHTR01000194.1 GCA_009377635.1 Chloroflexota bacterium | reverse complement strand
AGCGCGACGAGAGCGAACGAGGCAGCCACGAGGACGTATTCGATGGGCCGTGGCGCGTAGACCTCCTGCCAGAGGAACGTGAACGGCTGCTTGAACGAGAGCGGCGGGACGATCAAGATGAAGCGCTCGAGCCACATCCCGACGTTCACGAGCAGTGACGTCCAGAACATCACCGCGATATTGCGGCGGAAACGCCGGAAGAGCCAGATGGGAACGGGGATGAAGTACGCGGTCAGTAGAAAGAGCGGGAACAGCACGTTATATGGTGGGATGGACGTGCGGAGCTCCCACATCGACACCTCGACGGGGTCCGCGCCGGCGATACTCCAGTAGAAGTCCATCATGAAGAAGAACAGCCACGTCGTCGAGACGACGATGAGCAAGCGCCCCAGGGCGTCGAAGTGATCAGGCGTGATGTAGTCATCGAACTTGAACACCCAGCGAAGCACGGCCATGAGCGTCGCCACCGCGGAGACGCCGGAGTGGACCGCGCCGATAACGAAGTAGGGCGGGAAGATCGTGGCGTGCCAGCCGGGCGTGAGTGCCATGGCGAAGTCCCAGGACACGATCGAGTGGACGGACACGAAGATGGGCAGGATGAGCGCGGAAAGGAGGATCCCCGCGATCGTCTGGAAACGCCACTGGCGTGACGTCCCGCGGAAGCCGAGGGCGAGAACACTGTAGACCGGACGCCGCCAGCCGATCACGCGGTCGCGGATGACCGCCAGATCCGGGATGAGGGCAACGTACACAAAGAGGACGCTTCCGGTGAGGTATGTGAACACGGCGCTCGGGTCCCACACCAGCGCCGAGCGGATGTCGGGCCAGATTCCCCGAAAGAAGTCGTAGGGGAACACCCAGTAGATCGTCCGCCAGGGCCGGCCGGTGTGGATGATCGGAAAGAGTGCCGCCGTTCCCAGGGCGAAGACGGTGAGGATCTCCGCGGCCCGGGTGACGGGACGGCGCCACTCGGCCTGCGTGAGCCGCAGGATCGCGGAGATCATCACGCCGGCGTGGCTGATTCCGATCCAGAACACGAAGTTCGTGATGAGCACCGCCCACAGGATGCGGTCGGTGTATGCCAGGAGCTGGAGACCGAAGTACAGGATCAGCGCGAAAGCGATCAGACCCGCTCCGACGACCAGGCCAAGCCCGCCGGCCGCAACCCAAAACCACAGCGGGGTGTGCAGCGGGAAGCGGAGCAGATCCTCATTGACCTTGGTCGCCGGCAGATCGCGGCGCTCCTGCATGGTTAGTCTTCCTCCATAGGTGTGCTCAGTTCGGTTTGGCGAGGACAGCTACTTCGGTTCTGAGGTAGGGTTGCTCGATCTTGAGCAGATGGCCGAGCTTGTACTCCCAGAGGGAGATGGCAGGAACGAATCGAAGCGCAAGGATATAGAGGAGCGCCACCGCTGATATCGCCCCAAGCATGATCAGCAGGTCAAGTGGGCCTGGGTACTGAGTCGGGGGGAGCGTCTCGACGGTGAGAACCTGCCCCGGCGGGCCAGCGACCGACCAGGACGCGACGTAGATCCGGACACGGTCGACGAGGTTCCCGACCAGGACGAGCAGTGCGACGAAGGTCGGACCGGCGATGCTCACGCGGATCGGGTTCCAGATCAAGAGCAGGAATGGCAAGACGAAGTTCAAGAGGAACGACAGAACGAAGAGGCCGAGATACGGCTGGAACATCAGCAAGGCAAGCACGGCCTGCTCTGCTGGAGTTCGGCCGTACCAGGTGAGCAGCAGCTCCGACCACGTGAAGTAGAAGAACAGGAGGGACAGCGCGAGGAGGAGCTTGGCCGCACCCCAGAAGGGGTCAAGCCCGAGGTAGCGCTCCAGTCCGCCATACCGGCGCAGCAGCGCGAGCGTCAGCACCGTCGTCGCGATACCGGCCTGAATCGCCGACACCGCGTGGTACGGTGGCATGAGGGAGCTCTTCCAGCCCGGGACGAGGCTCATCGCGAGGTCACTGGAGATGAGCACGTGCACGAATACAAAGAACATCAGGTAGAAGATCCCGAGCACGACGATGCCGCCCGATAGGATCTGCCACTGTCGGACGGTGCCCGTCCACCCGAGGGCGAGCTGCCCGAAGAGGCCTCTCCGACCGGCGTCACGAGCGGCCGCAAGGTCCGGAAGGCTCGCGAGGTACAGAAGCCCCAGACCCGTGAGCGTCAGAATCACCATGGCGACGCTGTCCCAGAGCTGTGGTGCTCCGGGCCAGTTGGTCCAGATGGTCGGCCTCCCTTGCCACTCAGGGAGCTGGAACAGCACCACGATGAACAAGGGTGTGGTGACGATGCCCGCCACGGCGTGAAGTTCGGCCGCGCGCCTGATCGGAATGCCCCAGAATCCCTTGGCGAGCCGGGTAGCCAAAGCGAGGAGGGGAGCGGCATGGGAGGTCGACAGGAGAAAGGCGAGAACGGCAGCCGCGTAGCCCCACTTCGCTCGCGGCTCCGGTCCTCCAGCGAGGAGGATGACGAGCGCCAGCAGGCCGATCACGGCGAGGACGCCGAGGACCAGCACCGCGCCCCAGAAACCCGCACCGCCCGGCCGTACCACGTGGAGGAGGTCGCGTGTCGCCTCATCTGGGCTTGGGAGGGGCGGCAGACGGTGCTCAGCCACAGCGTTCGATCTCACAACAACACCGGCGCCGCTCGGCGTGCACGGCGGCTAGCGGTACGGCCGAAAACGGCCTTGTCATCCTGAGCGAAGCGAAGGATCCGTCGCTTGCAGGCACGGAT
>WHTR01000193.1 GCA_009377635.1 Chloroflexota bacterium | reverse complement strand
CACGACGTTGATTTTGTAACCAAGCATGTTAGCGAGCGCGTACGGGTGTTGGGCGGTTTGACCAGCTGGCCCACTTGCCCCGAATACTATCTCACGAGTAGCAGCTTCTTTGATACTCTTTATATTCGAGCGGCCAGACGCTACACACCCTGCATAGTCTTTTGAAAGATTACCGAGCCAGTGGAACTTAAATGGGTCCCATTTGGCCTGGACATCACCCATTAGGGGCGCAATAGCGTAGGTAGGGATCATCAAAGTGATGTAAGTGCCATCCTTTGGGGCCGCATTGTAGAGGTAGTTCGTAGCTTTGAACCCGCCTCCTCCAGGCATGTTCTGCACAAGCACCGTAGGTTTACCAGGAACATGGTCGCTCAGATGGCGGGCCAGCAGACGGCCAAACGTGTCAATTCCGCCGCCGGCTCCCGCTCCAACCAGAATTGTTAGATGCCTCCCCTTGTAAAAGCTTGCAGTGGAATCCGCCATTGCTGGGACGCTCGCTGCCGCAACTCCGCAGAGTGCAGCCGCGCTGAAAGCGGCCTTGGAGTGGACACTGTTCAGTATGCGGCGCTTAGTTTGATGCATGGTATTCCTCCCTATGCGTTCTCACTTGAATTAATTACTGAGCGGACCCCCAGAGGACAAACTAGGCGCTGAATGCGATCGGCTCGGCCCGCCAGTCATTAGTTAGCTACCTTACGAAATGGGCGGCAGTTCGTCAACAGGGGGCGTACTCACCGTCTGGCACACGCGGCGCCCTGCTGAGCTGGGCCAAGACGCTGTCGGCGGAGGTGGCGGCGGACGGGGTGACGTCAACACCGTGCTGCCGGGACGCATCAAGACCGTCCGGCTGGGCGAGATCGACGCGGCGACGGCGGCACGCCAGTCGGTGCCCGTTGAGGAGATCGTGCGCGACTCGAAGACCGCGATACCGATGGGCCGGTACGACGCGGTCGAGGAGTATGCCGGCGTGTGCGTGTTCCTGATGAGCGCTCGCGCGAGCTATGTCACCGGCGCAGTACTGCGCATCGACGGTGGGTACATTCGCGGGGTCTAGGAGACGCGGCGGGCGGAGCTGGGGCCGGCGGCTCCGGGTGCCGGCGGTGGTCGACGACTTCACCCGGGCGGCGCTGGCGCTTGCGGTCGACAGCTCGATCGGCGGCGTCCGCGTGGTGCGCGAGCTCGATGCCCTGATCGCCTGCCGGGGCCGGCCCTTGACGATCGTCTCGGACTACGGCCCCGAGCGGACCTCGCGGATGGTGCTGGAATGGACCAACCGCACAGGCATCGAATGGCACTACATCGCGCCCGGCAAACCGATGCAGAACGGCTACATCGAATCCTTCAACGGCCGGATGCGCGATGAGCTCCTGAACGAGAGCCTATTCTTCGGGCTCGAACATGCCCGCAGCACCGTCGCCGAATGGGCGGAGGACTACAACACCGCGAGGCCGCATTCCTCGCTCGCCTACCAGACCCCCGCGGCCTTCGCCGCGGGCCTCGCCGCAACCGGCTCCAGACGGCGTAACAGAAACGGTCGAGACTCTAATCGCCACTGGATGAAAATTCAGTGGCAGGTCACCTCGCATACAATCTCTGCAACTTCATGAGGACGCTCGCTTTGCCCGAGACGGTCGAGCAGTCCTCGCTGATGACGCTCCGCGACAAGCTCGGCAAGATGGGCGCGAAGTTCGTCCACCACGGGCGCTACGTCACGTTCCAGATGGTCGAGGTCGCCATCCCGCGCGATCTGGACGCCGACATCCTGAACCTGCGTCGACCGGCTAGGTGTTCAGTCCCGTTGAGTGGTGATAGGGGTCGATTTTGAATCGGTCGGGGTCTTCCGTCCCGATGCGGGCGATGTACTCATAGGGCGTGAGGCCGCGCAGCGATTTGAGCCTGCGTGCGTGGTTGTAGGCATCGATGAAGAGCTGAAGGTGCTGGCGGAGCTGGTCGTGGCTCTCGTAGTGGTAGCGCTTGACGGTCGCGTCCTTGATGGTGCGGTTCATGCGTTCGACCTGACCGTTGGTCCACGGGTGGTTTGGCTTCGTCAGCCGATGCTCGATGCCGTGGGCCCTGCATATCTGGTCGAAGCGGTGGACGCGGTAGCGCGCCGTCCAGCCGTGCCGGTTGCGCGGCAGGTCGGCGAACTGGATGCCGTTATCGGTGAGGATCGTGTGCAGGCGATAGGGTGCCGCTTCGATCAGGGCCTCCAGGAACGATACGGCTGTGGGTCGGTTCGCTTTTGCATGCAGCTGGACGAAGGCGAACTTGGACGTCCGGTCTATGGCGACGAACAAATGGAGCTTGCCCTCCGTAGTCCGCACCTCGGCGATGTCTATGTGAAAGTAGCCGATCGGGTAGCTCCTGAACTTGCGCTTCTCGGGCTTGTCGCCGTCCATCTCGGGCAAGCGGCTGATGCCGTGCCGCTGCAGGCAGCGGTGCAGCGCCGAGCGCGTGAGGCGCGGGATCGTCGGTTGCAGCGCGTAGAGGCAATCGTCAAGCGGCAGAGGCGTATGGCGGCGGAACGCGACGACCATCGCTTCTTCCTCGACCGTCAGCACGGTGGACCGGGCAGACTTCGGCCCCATCGGGGCATCCGCCACGCTAGCCCGCTTGCGCCACTTCTGAACCGTGGTCGGGCTGATCCCGTGACGCCTGGCCAGTGCTCTTACGCTCTCTTCACTCCGCTGTATCGCTCGACGGACCGCCTCAGTCGTGCGGGCGCTCCCGTGTAGAACCTGGCCCATAGCTCCTCCCGCCAGAAATGATGATCATC
>WHTR01000192.1 GCA_009377635.1 Chloroflexota bacterium | reverse complement strand
GGAGTCGTTCGTCGAGTGGGACATCCACTACTACCCGGACGGGGAGACGAATCTGGAGGACGACCAGGTCGAGGTGGGGATCTGGCTGTATCCGGAGGAGTTCGACGAGGACTCGGTCTACGAGCAGGACCTGGAGCGGGCGGAGGAGCTTTTCCGTGAAGCCGGCGTGTGGGAGGAAGGCTTCGAGCTGTCGATCCTGGTCGAGGACAACCCCGTCTTCGAGCCTGTCGGGCTGATCCTCAAAGACAGCATGGAGGCGCTGAACCCAAACTTCCGCGTCAACATTCTGTCGGTGTCAGAGACCCAGTTCGACGAGGCACACGCGCAGACGCCGTTCGAGTACGCGGCATGGATCAAGAACGCCGACCCGTTCCTCGACCCCGGCCAGTACCTGTCGACGTACCAGGCACCCGATGGCGAGTGGGGTGAGCGGATGGGCTACCGCAACGGATACGAGGACCCTGATGCGATCCAGGAGATGATCGACGAGGCCGCTACCGAAACGAACATCGACACGCGCGAGCAGATGTACGTGGAACTGGTGGAGACACTCCACGGGGACCCGATGTGGATCTACCCCGCACAGGAGGGCAATGTCCAGGCCTACAACTGCGACATCGACGGATTCACGTACAACCCCCTCTGGAAGACCCTGCGCTACAAGTACTACTCCAAGCCATGACTGATGCTGGTGGCGGGGTCAGCCCGGCCACTGTCCGCTCACCCACTCCTTGACCTGACGGAGCACTCACGTGCAGCTGAAGGACTACGTCATCCGGCGATTGCTCACGCTGCCGCTGTTGATGATCGGAGTGTCGGTGGTGGTGTTCGCGCTCTCCCGGATCGGCGGGTCGCCCATCGGCATCTACGTCGAGCACGAGATGTCCAGGGCCGAAATCGCCGAGGTCTCCGAGAGGTACGGGTTGAACGAATCGCTCCCGGAGCAGTACTTCGCGTGGCTGGGCGGTGTCCTCACCGGCGACCTCGGCTGGTCCGGGGTCTCGGTCGCACCCGTGGCCGACCTGCTGCCAGCCAAGCTGACCGCCACAATGGAACTCGCGATCTGCGCGGCGATCGTCGCGGTCACACTCGGGATCGCGATCGGCACCTTCGGCGGGGCGCGCCGCGACAGGTTCGGTGACCATGTCAGCCGCGTGATCTCGATCAGCGGGGCGAGCATCCCGCAGTTCTGGTTCGCGCTGCTCCTGCTGCTGTTCTTCTATCTCTACGTCGGTGTCGCCCCACTTGGCCGAGCGGATCCGGCGATCTACGCGAGTATCGGACATCCAACGGGCTTCTACACCGTGGATGCCCTGCTCAACCTGGATGGCCGGGCGTTGTGGGACGCCATCTACCATCTCGCTCTGCCTGCGGTGACGATGGGATACACATCGATGGCGATCATTGCCAGGATGCTGCGCTCTTCGCTGGTCGAGCAGATGGGTGAGGACTACGTCGACGCCGCCCGCGCAAAGGGACTGCCGGAACGGCTCGTCGTGCGACGACACGCACGGCGCAACGCCCTGGTCCCGACCGTGACCGTCATCGGCCTCAGCTGGGGTTTCTTGCTGCAGGGCACGGTGGTTGTCGAGCTGATCTTCAACTGGCCGGGCATCGGCCGCTGGATGACTGACGCCGTCCTGCAGGGTGACAGGGCGACCATCATGGCGTACGTCCTCGTCACGAGCATCATCTTCGTCCTCGTCAATCTCGTCGTGGACGTGGTCTACGTCCACCTCGACCGCCGCGTGACACTGGGAACGTGACCTATGGCCGATGTCGCCCAACCGCGCGCTCCGGGCCGGGTCACAGCCGGAAGGTTGGAGGCTCTGCGCACACGCAGCCTCCGCTGGCGTGAAGTTGTTCGCGACACCCTGCGCAACCCGACGACAGCGATCGGGCTGGTGATCCTGACGGTGATCTTCCTGATGGCGATCTGCGCGCCTCTGATCGTGCCGGAGAACCCCCAGGGCGCGCAGCAGATGCCGCGCGACTGGGGCGCGATCAATGCGCCACCCGGGTCGCCGGAACACCCGCTCGGGACTACCCCCGAGGGGGGTGACGTGCTCTACGGGATCGTCTGGGGTGCGCGGACTTCGCTACAGCTCGCATTGACCGTGGTCGGTATCACCGTCCTGGTCGGCATTGCGATGGGTAGCCTCGCAGGGTTCCTTGGGGGCAAGTGGGACGAGATGGTCATGCGTCTCGTCGACGTCTTTCTCTCGATCCCAGAACTGATCTTCGCGTTGGCGATCGCAGCGGCGCTAGGGCCGTCCTTCCGCAACATCATCCTGGCCCTTGCAGTCGTCTTCTGGGTCAAGTACGCCCGCATCATGCGGGGCCAGATCCTCCAGGTCAAGCAGAACGAGTACGTCGACGCTGCCTACGTAGTCGGTGAGTCGAAGTGGAATGTCTACCGCAAGGACGTACTGCCGAACTCACTCACGCCGATCGTCGTTCAGGCGACGCTCGACATGGGCCACGTGGTGCTCATCGGCGCCACTCTGAGCTTCATCGGGTTGGCCGAAGCCGGGCTTGCCGAGTGGGGCAACCTCGTGAGTGAGGGCCAGTCGGGCATCGCCGCGGGCATGTGGTGGGTCGCTACGTTCGCAGGCGGGATGGTCTTCCTCTGGTCCCTCGCGTTCAACCTCGTCGGCGACGGCCTCCGAGACGTTCTAGACCCGCGCACGGAGAGGCGATGAACTCAGAGACTATGCAACAGACCCATGCCGGCGGGGCAACGTCCGGGGATCGGGACGCCAGCACGGGCACACCCCTCATC
>WHTR01000191.1 GCA_009377635.1 Chloroflexota bacterium | reverse complement strand
CGCCTGCCTCGGGGCGGCCAATTACCAGTTCGTCCTCTTCGGTGACCCCCAGATGATCGAGCGAGGACGGCGAGCAGTGAGAGCTGTGCTCGACCGTGCCCGCGCACCCAACGACCGAGTCGCTTCTCACTAACCCGGCATGCGAGTGCTTTCCGTCCGCTCTCGGATCTGGCGTGCGCCCTGGTCGCGCCCTGGGATTAGGGCCCGGCATTCGAAGGCTGTCTACCTGCACCTTTGTCTTCCGCCGACGAACCCGCCAGTGGACACGGGTCTTTGCAGGGTGTTGGTCGGCGCAGACGCCTGACCAGGAGTTTCATGCGATTCGCGGAGGTTGCGCGACCCTCACCTTGGCGCGCCCTCGATTCAATCCCGCAGCGATCGCTCGGGCCGAAAACTGCCCTCCCACCAGGTCATTCGTCTTCTCAGAGCGGGCGACATCAGAGCGGGCGACCAGATTCGAACCGGCGACCCTCACCTTGGCAAAGCGATGAAGGATTTCGATTCTGTGCTTTTTGGGCCGCAACTAGGCCGCGAGATGCCCATAAACAACCATGAAGAACAATGAACGACCATGAACCAAAAGCGCAGGTCAACGCCCGTTTGTGAGCAAAAGCCCAACGAACCAGGACCAATTAGGAAGATGGACTGTCGTCGACCTGCAGAAGCAGGAATAGTCAGGACGTCGTGCGCATAACTTGAAAACCGTCGTCCGCAAGGACTTGGGGGTTCGAGTCCCCCGCCCTCCGCAGAATGGGGCCTTTGACCTGCACTTTCGCGATTCCTGCCTTGTGTACTGCGCAATTCACCAGCTACAAGGCGATGAGTTCCTGGATCTAGCTCGGTCAGATAAGCAGACACCGTCCGAGAATGGAGGAGCGATGACCGATCCGATATCCCACACCGTCGCGGCGCCTGGCGCCGTGCTTACCTACGACGTCCGCGAACCTGAGACGCCGAGCAGCCACCGGCCGTTGTTCATCTTCGGCTCGCCCATGGGGGCGTCCGGCTTCGAGCAGCTGGTGAGCCACCTCGACGACCGAACGGTGATCACCTACGACCCGCGGGGCATGGAACGCAGCACGCGGGAGCCCGACAGCGAGCTCACCGCTGAGGTACACGCCGACGACTACCACCGTGTCATTGAGGCGGCGCGGCTGGGCTCAGTGGATGCCTTCGGGTCGAGCGGCGGCGGGATGTGTGCGCTGCACTGGGTGGTCGCCCATCCCGAGGACGTCCGCGCCCTCATCTCCCACGAGCCGCCGTTGGTGGCCCTTCTCGAGGACCGCGAGATGGCGATCAAAGTGAATGCCGACATCGTCGACACCTATCAGCGCGAGGGATTCGGCCCGGCGATGGCGAAGTTCATCCAACTCGTGATGTTCCAGGGCCCGCTGCCCGACGACTACCTGGACCAGCCCGCACCCGACCCGGCGCAATTCGGGCTCCCTACCGAGGATGACGGGTCGCGCGACGACCTGCTCCTCAGCGGGAACCTCGCCATGCCGCCGTTCGTGCCCGACGCGAGTGCCCTGCGTGCCTCGTCCGTACGGCTGATCCCGGCGATCGGCGCCCTCGGAGAGGGCGGCCTGGCCCGCCGCGGCGGCGAGGCGCTTGCGGAGCTGTTGGGTGTCGAGCCGGTGATCTTCCCCGGCGATCACGGGGGCTTCGCCGCCAACGAGTGGTCCCCGGACAACGACCCGGCCGCGTTCGCCGCGAGGTTGCAGGAGCTGCTCGACGAGTAGGATTGCTGCGGCTAGGGGGAGCCATTCGGGCTCGGCTAGGATCACGTCAGCCGACAGTTCTGCACACATCGTCGTCGGGGCGCAAGATGAGCCAGCCCAGGATGACGCTGACGGCGACGACGGCCGAGCGCTGGTGGAGGCTTGGTGGTGCCGCCGGTCGGCGTTGCCGCCTCTGTTCTAGTCGATGTCCCCCCCTCGTTTATGGGTCCGAGTCCCCCGCCCTCCGCCGTCCTCTGAGCAGGACCTTTGTGAATGAACGTACGTTCCTCTCCTCGGGTATGTGTGGGTGGACTGACCCCGTCGAGGCACTCGAAAGCCTTTCTCTGCTTGGGCTGTGGCGAAAGATCCATGAACTGAAAGACGCGCACGCGCCGGAACCCCTTCTTAGGTTCGGAGTCGACCAAGACAACCGAGCCAAAGGAGCTGGCACGTGCGCGTCACTACCGCATTCAACCGGATGTTGGCGATCCCGGGGGCATGGGTCGCCTCGGTGGCATTCACAGGCGATGGCGTCGTGGTGGGGCTGCGCCACCGGAGCCGTCGACATCGCTGTCCCTGCGGCACGGTCGCACCGGCATACGACCACTCTCGACGCCGGTGGCGTCATCTCGATCTGGCCGCCTGCGTCTGGCAGCGAAGGCGTCCGGCCCCCTTACCGATCGCGAGATGGAGGTTCTCCGCCTCGTGGCCTCCGGCAAGACCAACCGGGCGATCGCCGCCGAGCTCGTGATCAGCGAGAAGACCGCGGGGCGCCATGTGAGCAACATCTTCACCAAGCTGGGGCTATCGAGCCGGGCCGCGGCCACCGCGTACGCCTACGAGCACGACCTCGTCTAGGCACGTCTACAGCGAATTACCCACGTTCCACGTCCGCCTTTGCCGCGATTTGGTTGTTCCTCCCGATGCGCTCATCACGGACCGCTCCCTAGAGTCGCCGGTGAAGAGGTTCGCGATCAAAGGAGGGCCCGGTGGGTCGAGGAGGTAGTGATATGGCCGCCGAACACAGAAGAGAGTACGTCGAGACGCTGGTGATCGGAGGCGCGCAATCGGGGCTGGCGCTGGGGTAC
>WHTR01000190.1 GCA_009377635.1 Chloroflexota bacterium | reverse complement strand
GTCGATCGGCTGCTGAGCGGCAAGAGTCGTTGGGCACCTTTCACGCCGACATGACGTCTGACGAAGCGATGGCTTTTGTGCAGAAACATGGCGTCGTACTCGCGTCAGGCAAGGGGCCTGTTCCACGACTGGCAGAGATCATCGTCAACGGCCCCATCAAGGGTAGTTGGTGGGCGCACCCGAAGAGCCATCAAATCTTTCTCGTCTTCCAGTCATTGAGTGAATCCACCGAGATCTTGATGTGCCGTCTCGTCGGCGGGAAAATAACGTTCGTGCACCGGCGGCTTTGGCCGGCCCTGGTTCGTGTCTCAGATCATTTCTCGGCACGCCAGCTTGCGCAGGCACGTCAGGAACACACCACGGCGGGTTACCATGTCAGTCGCGATATTGCATTCCCGAAATTGGTACCACCTGAGGTCCTGAGCGAGGCGCAGCGCCTCAGCGAGCAGGAGGCTATCGAGGCATTGGGCTCATGGGCCGTTGGTGCCCAACACGTCGCTCCAGCCGACCCGCGCAAAAAGCGCCCAGGCGGCTGAGTTTGGTCGTTGGACGGACGAGATGCCATCGCTCTTCCAGACGCTCGATTGTCTTAGCCTCCCGGTTTCCGACCTCGATGGAGCTCTGGACTTCTACTCCGCTCAAATCGGACATCAACTGATCTGGCGTACCGACAAGGCGACCGGGCTCCGCCTGCCTGAGTCGAATGCGGAGCTTGTCCTCCGCACCGACGATCGCCCGATGGAGACAGACCTCGCGGTGGAGTCAGTCCCCAGGGCCATCGAGCAATTTACCCATGCTGGGCTGCCCAAGGATGTCCAGCGCCGAGCGCACGAGGCGTATCGGCGGTTCCTCACCGATCCTGTTCATCCCGCGGCCCGTTTCAAGCCGGTCCAAGGAGCCCCGGGCGTCAGGTCCGCTCGCGTCGGCCTCGGCTACTGCGCGTTGGCCACGCGGGACGGAGAGGTCGTCATATAGTTTTTGGATCGGCATGCATGCGACCTACGATCATCTCATCGGCACGCTGTGAGGTGCCGGACAACTCGCGGCTGCACTGGACCGCCGCTCGCTCCGGTCGCAGGCGCCGGGTGACCGCCAAGCAGGTCAACGATGCGGCGCAGGACGCTCTCGCCTCGGGTGTCCTCGAGGTCCTCTTCAAGAATGCTCCGAACCTCAAGGCCGCGCTGAGAGCCGAGGTGGACCCCGACGAGTTCAAGCTCCAGCTCGCCTCCCAGCCCTTCCCGGTGCGCGGCTATAAGCGGATCGCGGTCAAGGTGGTGAACGTCTACGGCAACGAGTCCACCGTGGTCCGCAATCTGGCGAGCGGGCGATGAGGATTCTGCACGACCATCGTGAAGGTGATGGGAGACGACGCCTTCGTGCTCACCGCGTACCTGACCGACCGAGTCAAGAGAGGAGTGCCCCTATGGCCCAACAGCGACTGAAGATCTGGTACGACGCGGAGGGGGATTACCTGGAGGTCATTTTCGACCAGAAGCCGGGATACTTCCGGGAGACGCCGAACGAACAGCTGATGGCGAAGGTCGACGAGGAGGGGAACATCCTCGGCTTCTCAGTGCTCCGCGTGAGCGCGCTCAAGGAGAGGCCGCTGGAAGTCGCCCTCTGAACATTCTGGCCCCCGAGGCACGCCGTGGCCAACATGGTTGACCGCGTCGCCCTCCTCGGTTTCGCGCTCGCGATCATCCCCTCGCAGGGCTACCCGACATCGGCGCAATTCCTGTGGTAATTCCTCGGGTTCATCGTTCTCCTGCTCACGCTGTACGTCATCGGATTTCGCCTGCCGCGAGCACGCTGAGTTTTTCCTGGCCCCGAGAGATCGGGGCGCTTCCGGTACGTCGGAACCGCGACCATGCGGAGCAGTTTTTCCTGGCCCCGAGAGCTCGGGGCGCCAACAGGATATGAACATCGCGACTGTTCTGAGCAGTGAGAATAGGGGGGAGCCCGTGAGGCCGCTCATCGGGATCACCTGCGCGCACATGCGAGACGAGCGGGGCACGTCCCAGGAGGGTTATCCCTGGCGGCACATCTCGAATCCCGTCCGGCATGCTGGGGGTAGCTGACCCGTTGCTCCCTCGCGGCTCAACGGGGTCTGATGCGAAGGTGCCGTGATGAACCACCTGCCGACGGCCCGCCTGGGCCATCGCCTCACCCTCCCGCTCTTCTTCGCGCCGGCACGGTAGCTTCGGCTTGCCCAGCGCCAAGCTGCGGCATATCATCCCGCTGGAGCATACTGTGTTGCAGAGTGCGGCACAAACAAAGTTGGGCGGGCCCCACTTCGACGTCCAACGCATCGACGGCGAGACCTACCGCAAAGGCTTCCCCCGAGGCTGGGCCGTCTACCTGATGACCCGCAAACAAACCTCCAAGGTGGACCCATGACCCTGATGGACCTGCTCTTCGCGCTCTTCGTAGTCCCCGTTCTCGTCCTTGCCGTACTGGCCGCCTCCAAAGGCCGCCACTGGTCCGGTGCCTGGCTTCTCACCCTCGCCCCGCTCTTCCTGCCCATGGCGGAGGATGGCTTCCTCGCCGTTTGGTACGCCCTGGCCACCCCCCAACTCGATCCGCATGGCATCGCTGGCGTCGTGGAGCCGCATGCTGCAGGGCATGTCCTCGGCGCCGGCGTCTCCACCATTCTGCTCGGGATCCTTGCCGCCTGGATCGCCCGGCGCCCCTTGCGGCGCGGCGAGACCTGGGCCTGGAAGGCCTTGCTCGTCATCGGGACCGTCGTGGTCACCATCGGTGTGGTCGAACTCCTCTTCTTCTGCGGCCACGGCCTGCGCACTACCGGCACC
>WHTR01000018.1 GCA_009377635.1 Chloroflexota bacterium | reverse complement strand
TCTCGGTCGATAACCTCGCGGCCATCAACGCGGACCTCGGGAACGTGATCGCGGGGAGCATCACGGGAGTGACGATCACGGGGGGAACCTTCCAGACGGCGACCAGTGGGCCGAGAGTGGTCTTGACCTCGGCCACTGCCAATCAGATCCTCTTGTATGGCGGCACATCTGACCTCGGGGGTTCGGTTTCCGGTGTGTCGGTGTTGGGAACCGAGTCGCTTCAGCTTCGTGGCGGGACATCGGGGGCGACCATCGAGCTTCGCTCCAACGGGACCATGAGTCTGAATACCATCTCGGCTATCTCTCAACTTACAGGCTCCATCGGGACGGCCAACGACAACCTAGTTGCTGTCTCGGGCTCGGGTGACGATACGAGGATCAACAACAACTTCGCGGACCTCCAAGCGAAGGTGAACGAGATACTAGCGGCCCTAGACTGATTCGCTAGGACCGCCGATTTCAGTCGGCAAACGGCTTGCAGTAGAAACCGAACTCGACAACCTCGAAGTCTCGAAGCTCAACGCTACCCGGAGTAGGACCGGGGCGTCCGGGGCAGGTGAATTGAATCGGGCTGTAGTTACGGGTCCGGGCGGCTACCTTCGAGACCTTCCGCTCAACACGGGCGAGCCTCTTCTCGAAGTCATCGGGTTTCCCCGCTTGGACCGGGACCACCGCCATCAACCCTCCACCTAGAAGCATCCCGATCAGAAGCGTTGCTACTCGGTTCTTCACTTCTCCTCCTCTTGTAAATGCTGGGCCAACCGCGCGACACCCCGTGAAGAGATTGCGTGGCCAGCCCAGCAAACCGCATCGGTAAGGAAGAACTCACGGGGTGCCACCCAGCCAGTATCCGCCCCCGCTGCCCGCTTGTCTAGCCCCTTAGGAGGATTCATGACCGAGCCCACCGCAGACGGAAACAGAGTCGCCGCCTACCTCAAGGTCCAGATCGCCGAACTCTCGGGAGAGCTGGCTGTGACCAAGGCTCTCCTCGACGCGAAGACCGAGGAGCACGCCAAGGTTTTACGCGCGCTGGAGGCCGACGAAAATGCGAAAGAAGGAAAACCTGGGTTGAAGGTCGCGGGGGAAGACAAGTGATCGCCCCCCTCCGGGTCATCCTCGACCGCCTCAGCGCGCGCAAAGACCGTTCCGAATCAGCGGTCCGCAGCGGATGCGGGTTCACCCAGGCAGAGATCGACGCCGCCGAACCCGTCGAGGTCCTCGACGAGGAGACAAAACTGGCCTCGGACGCGGTTACGGCGGCGAAGATCGCGGAGGGCGCTATCGACGCTGCACGGATAAGAACAGACACCATTGGGGAAGACGAATGACCGCCCCGGCACCGGCCGTCTTCGACCAGGTATGGCGAGGGCTCGCTAAGGAACTTCGCAGCCACGGACTCGATGTCAAGTTCGTGGAAGGTTGGAAGTCTCGCGGAGTAGGGGACTTCTACCCGCGGGCGATGACCGAGCACCACACGGGCTCGAACCGGGACTCCGGGAACGCTCCCTGCCTCGGACTCGTGACGTGGGGGACCGCGGACGTCGGGGGCCCGCTCTGCAACATCCTCCTGGCGCGCGACGGCACGATCTACTTCGTCGCAGCTGGCAAGGCGAATCACGCCGGGATCGGGGGCCCGTTCCGGGGCATCCCGGAGAACTCGGCCAACACCTACGCTATCGGCGTCGAGATCGAGAACGATGGCCGGGGCGAGCCCTACCCGAAGCGACAGATCGAGGCCAACGACATCCTCAATGCCGTCCTTCTCGAGCGCATGAAGCGCACCGCCTACTTCGCCTTCGGGCACAAGGAATGGACAGACAGAAAGATCGACCCGACCTTCGACATGGCCGCGTTCCGCAAGCGTGTCCGCGCGCTGATGAAGGTCCTCGGGCTTCCGCAGTTCCGCGTCACCGCCAAGAAGGTCGTCGCGGGCAAGGAGAAGTCAATCAAGGTCGCCAAGCGGTTAAGGAAGAACGGCTGGGCCGTCACGAGGACCAAGAAATGAGAACCGCGATCCTGATCCTCGCGTTCCTCCTAACCATCATGGCGCTCACGACCCCGGTCTCGACTGGCCACCCGTATTGGAGTGAGGGCGCGCGCACCAACGAGGAACAGGCGCAACGTCTCGACCTTCTCCGCGACGAACGCCGGGAGCGCAAGGTGAAGCTCAGAAGGACCGAGAGACGCATCGACGTTCTCAGAGCACGGAAGCACCGGCTCAAACAGAGCATCCGACAACACCGCTCGCTCCTGTCCTTTATCAAGACTGCGACCGGATACGTGGAATGGCTCTATCCGCTGCGAGTCTGCGAATCGACCAACAACTACCGGGCGGTCTCCGCGTCGGGGACCTACCGGGGCGCGTATCAGTTCGACTCCGGTTCCTGGGCCGATGCCTACGGCTACCACGACCCCATCGACGCGCCGTGGTACGTGCAGGATGCACGCACGGCCACGGTCCGGAGGGAGCGAGGAACGTCACCATGGCCCAACTGCGGATGAAATATTCGGCTCGCAAGATACGCGTCGAGGCCAACGCCTTCGAGATCGTCATCGCGACCCTGTGCTTGCTGTCGTCCTTGGTCTACCTGGTCGGCCCCGAGGCTCAACGGGACCCCGCGATCGTGCGATTGCTGGGGGACTTCATCTGGGTCTGGGCAGGGGCTCTCGTGGTGGCGGGCCTGAGCATCATCGGGGGGCTGTGGTTCGGCTCGCCCCGGTGGGAGATCGCGGGCCTGTTGCTCCTGTCGTCCGCGGCTGCGCTGCAAGCTCTCGCATTCATGGCCTTCATCGGGTTCGCAGCCAGCGTGCCGATGGGATTGTTCGTATCGATCGCCTGGGCTTCTCTCGTCCGGGTCCGTCTAGTGCTGATGCACCGGGTGCTGTAGATGGATCTCTGGGTGATCATCGCGACCATTCTGGGATCGGGGGGCCTCGGCGGGTTCATCGTCGCCCTCCTCAAAGCCCCCTCCCAGAACCGGCAGATCGGGGCCGACACCGACAGGATCATCGTCAGCGCGGCTTCCGACGTCGTGGTCATCCAGTCGGGCGTCCTCGAGACCCTGCGCGAAGAACTCAACCGGGCGACCTCCCGCTACAACGAACTCGACGAGCAGAACCGGGAGATCAAGAAGCGTCTCGATTCGATGGAGGAACAGGTCGAGGCGTTGCGCGAGCACAATGAGAAGCTCACTATCGAGAAGGATCAGTTACAACACGACAACGACCGCCTTGTCACACAGTTGGAAGCACTTGGCTAGTGGAGCGGAGCGCAGGGGCCGGGTCCAAACGGGCCTGGCCCCTTTCGCGCCGATCTACATCGAATCGAAAGGAGGAACCATGTCCCAAGGAACCCTGTACGGCAGGGAGCCGGTCGCGATTTTATTTGCCGTCATGGCCGTGATCCAGGTGGCGATCGCCTTCGGTCTGTCCATCTCGGCCGAGCAGCTGGGGCTCTTGAACGTCGCCCTGGCCGCGATCTTCTCGGTCATCACGCGCTCCCAGGTCTCGCCGGTCTGAGGTCCTACATTCTAGGACCTCAGAGAGCCGTTCTAAGCCCCTCTCCAGGCCTCAGAGTTACACCCCTGTGATTTCGGAGCCCCGAACCTCCGTCCGCCTATCCTCGCCCAGGGGAGCCCCGCAAACGCAACGCCAGAGCCCGTTCACTCAACCCTTCCCCTTTGGGGTTCGAGTGGACGGGCTTTTTGCGCGCTCAGAGCTTGAGGCAGAGCACGGCATCCTTGAGCGGCTTGTGTGTTCGGCACATCGTCTTGATAAGAGGTCGAATCGCGGCTCCGTCGAGGGCCTCGGGGAAAGCCTGGTCGCCGATCTTCCAGTCCTTAATCGACGTGCAGTGGTCGAACAACGGATAGAGGTCCTTGAGCGTGTCCTGCATCGGGTCCACCTGGGCCGCCGCACGGAAAGAGTTCTCGCATCCGGTCGATAGACCTGTCGATCGGGAGTCGGAGTCGAAGGTCTGACCGGTCGGTTCGGGTTCCTCGCTACAGCCCGTGAGCAGGACCGCGACCAGTAGAAATGCCCCCAGCATCTTCATGTGCTCCCCCCCTCCTTGATGGACTATGGACACTGTCCTACATCGAGACGCGCGACTCAACCTGCATCACCTAGTTCTCGCCCGTAGTCCAGGGTGAAGACGGCATTGTCCTTCTTGCGGTTCCGGATCAGCGTGTAGATTTCGGTCGACGAAAGCGAGGCATGGCCGAGCAACTCTTGCACGACTCGGATATTGTCGCTCTCGTCGAGTACGCGCGTGGCGAAGCTGTGCCGGCACAGGTGCGGGTAGATGTCGATTCCGACCGCGTCCCCCACCTCCTTGAGCAAGTTGACGAACTTCGATCGGCTCATGGGGCCGTCTGTGTGCCGGGGGCCGGGCGGCGAGGGGAAGACCCACCGAGGGTCGTTTCCGCGGATCGCGTCCAGAGCTTGCTTGAACACCGGATGCAGCGGGATCTCCCTTTCCTTGCCGCCGCCCCTGCCCTTTCCGATGACCCTGATGTGATGACGCTCGATCATGTGCCAGCCGAGTGGCCGGATTTCGCCGTTCCTCATCCCGGAGTAGAAGAGCCCGGAGGTCGCGGCCCAGGTCTCACCTCCGATCGCTTGTGCCTCCTTCAGTAGCAGGGTGCAGTCCTCCGGCTCGAGGGCCTTTGGGAGCAGGCGAGGCTCCGGGAGCCGGGGGAGCTTTAAGGCCGGGTTGTCCAGGCGATAGCCCTGATCCGTCGCAAAGTCGAAGAACGCGATCAGTGCTTGCCGATGCTTGTTACGGGTGCGCGGGCCGACCACCAGTGAGAAGAGGAAACCTTCTAGGTCCCTGGTCGACGCCCGAACTAGGCGCCTCGCCTTTTCGCCTCGGATGTGTGCGGCACAACAGTGCAACGTCGTCACGTAACCCTCTCTCGTGGTGCGGACCCAGCCCCTGTGATCCAGACCCCACTGGCCGAACTCAAGCATGAGACGCGCGAAACCAGGCGTCGTTGCCAAGATGATCCCCCTTTGCTCTCGTCTCCCGCCCGCTGGGGTCAGGCTGCCTGACGCCCACTTTGCTCAGGTCGCGAAGATTCGCAGATTATTTCCGCAGGTCGGAGCGTGAAAACCGGGAATAGGTAATCTGCGTTACCTAAGCCGGGGGGCGGGGCGATCTTGTGATCAGCGGGGATCGGGACATCTGAGAAGAAGAACGCCAGGATCAACTCGGCAGTCCACCCCTCTAGGTCTTTCTTGCCAGCGCACGCCTTAGCGAAAATCTTGAGGTCCTCAAGATCAACTGGCACCTTTGACGTTCCGTTGATGAGACCGGAGACCGTTGTGTGGGACTTGCCGAGGGCCTCGCCCAGCGCCCGGAGTCCTACCCCTGATTTTTTATGGACCCAGGCGAGTTTGGCCGGGTCCACTTCAGCGAACTGACGAACTACGTTAAGCATCCGCTGCGCCGTCATCTTCTAACCTCCATTGTTCCGACTGGAGGTTGCTGTAGCAACCTTTGGCCAAGCGTACTAGCACGTTGCCACCAGATGCTAGCTGTGCCGAGAATCACAAAACGACTTTCCGGACTAAATTTTTGTACCTCCCGTACAATGGATTTTCCGGTGTCGGTTGTTGCTACCTGTGTCAGCAAATGTTTACACTGTTGGCATGCGCTTACACGAACGTCTTCACAAGGCCCGAATGGAGAAGCGTCTCACCATCCGGAAACTCCACGAGATCAGCGGTATCGCCACGGGGACCATCGTGCGTGGCGAGAACGCCCAGTCAATTCCGCAGGATCTCACTTTGCAGGATTGGGCGAAAGCCCTGGATCTCGACCCGACCGAGATGGTCGCCCTGGCGGACGAGGAGCGCAAGGAATCCCCGGCCGAAGATCAGGTGGAGAGGAACGCGTCGTGACCGACTCCAACGCCGACCTCATCATCTTCGTCAAGGGCCGCGAGCTTCCCCTAGAGGTCACCGGCTCCGACGACGACCCCAACGACCCGAATGCCCTAGAGAACGCATGGGACTTCGCGGAAGAGATTCTGTTCCCACATCGCAAGGACCGCATCAAGTGGGAGGCCGCTAAGGAACTGGCCAAGAACTTCGGACGTGTCTCGTGAACCAACGCGCGTTCGACCTCCACACTGAGCCCGGAGAACGCTACCGACGCGTGCAGGATTCCGAGCCTGGCTTCTCGCACCGCAACGCGGGCCCAACAGAGATCGCCGGCGCGCTCGCGCAGGTCCCGGTCTCCGGCAAGAACAAGCTCGACCTCCTCAAGGTCTACGCGGATGCCGGGTGGCGCGGCTACTCCGACATGGAGCTCCACTTCAAGACCGGCATCGCGATCTACTCGATCAACTCCCGCAGGAACACGCTCATCAAGCACGGCTGGGTCGAGGATTCGGGCAAGGTTCGCCCGTCGCCCACATCGCGGCTCGACGTCAAGGTCTGGCGGATCACCGATAAGGGCATCCGCGCTCTCAGGAGTGCGTCGTGACCGTAGCAGCGACGACCTACCTAGAGTTCGGGCGCGTGATGAACGACTCGGGCGAGCGGTTCCTGTCGTGCACCCACGACCTCTACGACGAAGCCGAGAAAGGCCTGAGCGGCGACAAGGTACACATCATCCGCATCGCACCTTCGCAACTGCCGTGGCTCGCTAAGGAAGTCCTCCGGTGTCTCTCTGAATCGGAGTTCGACGCGGTCATGCACAACTTGGAAACCGAGGCCGCGTTGTGATCTACCGCAGCAACCGAACCTCCTCCCGATTCTCCGGTGCTCCCCAGGAGCCTCCCAGCACCCGCGCCGCATCGGAGCAGGTAGTCCCCGTCGAGGGTGGCGGCATGTTCCCGCTCTCGACGGGAGACACCTATTACGCCGAGGCATCCGAGGCAGAGCTGAGGGCCGAGGCCGACCGGATCGCGCGGTCCCTGATCGCGTCCGATTCGATGTGGGGCTGGTCGCGCTATGTCGTCGAGGCGTGGACCGTGATGGTCGAAGGGCAACGGCTCACCGGCTCACTCGTGAAGGGCATGAACCGCGCCCTGATCGAGGACCGCATCTGCCAGCGGCGTGTCGACGATCTGGCGGTGGTCTGAGATGGCGAACCCACTGGACTCACGTCGATCCTCGGGCGGTGGCCGCTACTACGTCTGGGCCTCGCCCGACGGCGAGGTCACCGAGCGGTACTGGTCGGTCACCACGATCATCGAAGGCGGCATCCCGAAGCCCGCGCTGATGGGCTGGGGGATCAAGATGACCGCCATCGGTGCGATCAAGCACCACGACAAGATCGACGCGCTGATCTGCGACGAGGACCTCAAGGACTCCGAGAATTGGGGCGAGGACGGCAAGCCGACGACGGCCGGAGCGCGCGCCGCGTACAAGTTCCTGTGGGATTACCGGTTCTCGGAGTCGGAGCGCGCCGCCAAGCTCGGGACCAAGATTCACGAGGCGATCGAGGCTTACGAGCTGGACAAGCCGGCGCCGGAGTGGCCCGAGGACGTCGCACCGTTCATGGACAACGCGGTCGACTTCCTCCGCAGCTTCGAGGTCATGGTCGAGATGTCGGAGGCGTCGGTCTTCAACCGCACCCAGCGGTACGCGGGGACGCTCGACTGCATCGCCACGATCAACGGCGAGCGCTGGCTGCTCGACTTCAAGACCGGCAAGGGCGTCTATCCGGAGGCCGCGTTGCAGATGTCGGCCTACGCGCACGCCGAGTTCATCGGGAGCCCGGACAAGACCGAGGCACCGATGCCCAAGATCGACCACGCGGCGATCGTGCACCTGCGCCCGGAGGGCTTCAAGTTCACGCCCGTCGACATCGGCGAGCACGTCTATAACTCGTTCCTGTACGCGCGGGAAGTCTTTCGGTGGCAGCAGGAGATCTCCAAGAAGGCGGTCGGCGACCCGATCCCGTCGCTCGACGTGCTCGCACCTGCGGAGGTGACGGCATGAGCCGCCCGATTACCTACTGCACGATCAATGGCTGCGACGAGAGGCACTACGGAAAGGGTTTCTGTCGCAAGCACTATCTGGCACAGCGCGTTCATGGGGATCCGATGGTCGTACTGATCGAACGGCACGACGGGTGCCGCGTCGAAGGTTGCGGGCGTCCGAATCATGCCAAGGGTTACTGCCGTCGACATCGGCATCGTTTTGTCCGGCATGGTGACGCGTTGGGAGGTAGCCAGGAACGTGATCACGCGCCGCCGCTCGATCGTCTCGCCCGTCGCATGGTCATCTCGGAGCGCGGCTGTTGGGAGTGGCAAGGTTCTCGCGACAGATTCGGTTATGGCTATATCGGCGTCGACGGAGCGGTCCCGCGTGTCTATCGGGCAGCCTACGAGCTATTGGTCGGCCCGATCCCCGAGGGTTTAGAGCTCGATCACATCTGCGAGAACCCGCCTTGCTTCAACCCCGACCATCTTGAACCCGTCACCCACGCCGAAAATATGCGCCGGACCGTGCGCCGAGAGGTGGTGATCTAGTTGCCGATCTTAGACATCCAATATCGTCTGCGCGAATTGGGAAGATTGCGGATGGGCAAGCAGGTCCCCGGGAAGAACGGGCGGATGCGCCCGTCGAAGCTCGACCACTGGCGGATCACGTCAGCATCGAAGGAGCTGCTCGAAGTGGCGGCCGAGAAGTACGGCGGCACCGTCCAGGTGTGGGAGGACGCTCCGAACGAGGGCGAGCAGTTCGAGTTGCTCACCGAGAGCGAATCGCTCGACATCCTGATCCCGCCGAACGACGCCGCGTTCTCGCAGTGGATGGAGATGTGGTCCGGCGGCGGATGCAAGAAGCGGTGTGACGGCGTCCGTCAGGTCAAGGTCGACCGCGACTGCTCGTGTCCCAAGGACATCAATGAGCGGATCGAGAAGGCGAAGGACGGGAAGGCGTGTAATCCGGTCACCCGCTTCAACGTCATGCTGCCCGACGTTCCCGATGCCGGAGTGTGGCGGCTCGAGACCCACGGCTACAACGCGGCGACCGAGCTGGCGGCGTTCAAGAACCTCGTCGACCTGGCGAGCGCGCAGGGCCGGATGATCTCGGCAAAGCTCCGGATCGACCATCGCATGAGCAAGAAGGACGGCGAGACGTTCCGCTACGTCGTGCCGGTCGTCGAGCTGTCGGAGACGATGGCGCAGTTCTTCAAGGCGATCGGCGCGGACCTCTCGGACGTCCCGATGACGTTGCCGCCGACGACCGAACGGCGCAGCCTGCCGGGCGGGTCGCCCGTGTTGCCGGGCGACGTCAAGCCGTTCTCGATCGACGAGGCGGACCAGGAACCTACCGGGGCGGGGACCGGGCCCACTGAGGGCGCGTCCGAATCGGGTGAAACGCCAGCGGAGGTTAGAGCCGGCTCCCCGCCCGACCCTCTCCCGGCCTGGATCAACGAGGCGATCGACAAGTATGGCGAAGGTGAGTTCGTCGACGCCGCCGAGGCCGAGCGGCGTGCACGCGGCACCGGCTCCGAGATCAAGGGAGCGCGCGCCGTAGCGAACGTGCCCGATGACATCCGGGCCGCGATCCTCGCTCGCCTGGACCCTCAGGGCGCGCCGACGTCCACCGAAAGGACGACGCCGGCGCCGACTACGGGGACGACGGAGGCTTCTAAGGCGAAGGACCCGCGCGTCGCATTGGAGCGGGCCCGCCACCGGGTCAAGGGGCTCTCGGGCTTCGTTACCTGCCTGTCGCGCGTCACCATCGGCAAGGGCGAGCCGTGTCCCGAGTGCGAGTGGGACCCGGAGAACCCCGAGGCGACCTTGCCTATCCAGCGCCCCTGCCCGATCTGCTCATCCGAGTGCAAACCGTGGCGACCAGACGACGCGAACAAGCCGTCATGGCTGTGCACGAACGACGAGTGCGACTCCGACGGCGAGGGCAATCGGTGGACGTCGTTCCACGATGATCCATGGCGTGAGCCCGACGGCGAGATAGCTGTCATGCGCAGGAACGCGGAGCTGGCCGAGAAGGATTCGGTTGCTACTCAGGAGGCCCTAGATGCCTAGAGGTCGAGTCGCAACATTCGTCGGGTGCTCAGTCGAGGGATGTGATCGCCCTCACGAAGCTCACCATCTCTGTCGGATGCACTATCGACGATTCAAATCGCATGGCGACCCCCTGACCAAGTGGCCCCGCAAGCCCGTTCCCCAGCGGTTCTGGCCGAAGGTCGACAAGCACGGGCCGGTCCCGGAGCATCGGACCGACCTGGGACCCTGCTGGGTCTGGACCGCTCGTTGCGACCGTGGCGGCTACGGCTCATTCTGGGACGGTTCCGGAATGGTGGGGGCGCATCGCGTCGCCTACGAACTAGAGGTCGGTCCAATCCCGCAGGGTCTGGACCTCGACCACTTGTGCAGGAACCGCGCTTGCGTGAATCCCCGGCACCTTGAGCCCGTCACGCCGCAGGTGAACGTCCTTCGCGGGGAGGGCTTCGCGGCGGTGAACGCAGCCAAGGACGCCTGTCCAAACGGGCATCCGCTGACTCCCGAGAACACCTACGCCTCTGAGCGTTCTCACGGACGTCGCAAGTGCATCACCTGCGCGCGGGCCCGTCGGAAGCCCGGGGGCGAGATCGACCAGATGAAGTCTCCTGGGCCGGCCGAGCCAGCAAACACCGAGGCCGTTGCCGACGACTCCGAGCCGGTCCAGGAAAGCCTTGGGGGAGGGAGCGATGACGGCGGTCTTGGCGGATCTCCTGCCACCGCGACCTCCCCCGAGAGCGTGAGCGCGACGTGAGGCGGCGTCAGATGTTCACCCGCCCCGCGTCGGTCATCCGTTTTGGCGAGTCGTCGGCAGGGCTCGCGGCGATCGCCTGCATCATGGGGCGGCCCATCTCGCCACCCAAATCGAAGACTCAGCGGCGAAAAGGGAGGAAAGTCTCATGACTGCAGCTTTGAAAATCTGCAGCGAATGCCGACAATCGCTCCCGCTCGACGACTTTCATAGAAACAAGTCGCGCAGCGATGGACGCGCTGGTTACTGCAGGCCGTGCCGGGCCGCACGCGACCGGGCGCATCGCCGCTCACATCTGGAAGAGGCGCGCGCGTACGAGAGTGCATACCGCCGCTCACATCTGGAAGAGGCGCGCGCTCGCCGTCTCGCATTCAGGGCGAAGCGACGGCACTTCCTCCAAGCGCTCAAGCTGACCATCGGCTGCGTCGACTGCGGTTACTCAGACGATCCCGCTCGACTTCATTTCGACCACCACGACGGTGAGGTCAAAAACTTTGATCCCGGCCATGGGGCCAACAGGGGGTGGCCGAAGCTCCTTGCCGAGATCGACAAGTGCGACGTGCGCTGTGTGCGATGCCACGCGGCCCGACACGACAGGCTTCGGGATACCCGTTCGTCTGAGGGACACTTCATGACCCAAAACCCGGCCGTCCCACCTATCTCTGGGGGCGGTGATCGCGACCGACCTTCTGGGGAAGTGGGGACGGTTCCGGTCGTCGCCTCCGAGATGGGGGGTGAAGTCACGTGAGATGCCGCGCGTACGGGTGCAAGGAACAGGGCGGGCCGTTCTGCCCCGAACATCAAGAGCGCATCGACAACGGGATCTGCACCCACGGTGACTGCACCCGGCCCCTCAACGTAGACCGGCGTGGGGTGTGTCACTCGCACGACATGTGGCAGCGTCGGCATGATCTCGGTTACTACCTCAGTACCCGTATGCCGCGGGGCGAGCTGGCGATCGAGGCCGCCGATTTCGACTGGCAGGATCACGCAGCCTGCGGGGGCCAGGGCCATGAGCTGTTCTTTTCGGTGAGAGGTCTGGGCTACGCGCCGGAGGCAGTAGAGATCTGCCGCGCCTGTCCCGTACGAGAGGCCTGTCTCAGCTTCGCTATCGAGACGAACCAAGACTTCGGGCTCTGGGGAGGGCTCGGCCCCGGAGAACGCCGTTTGGAAGCTCGGAGAAGACGGCAGCGGGTGAGCGCGTGAAGGTCTTCGATCGTTCACCGCGCCCGCCCGTCACGTCACTCGTCGGCTACGAGACGAAGGTCCGGATGCTCGAGGCCCGCGTCGAAGCCGAACGTCAGCGCGCGGTCGAAGCCCGCCGTCTCGCTGATCGCGAACGTGTCGCGGTGGAGCGAATCCGCGAGGAGTGCGACCGCAAGATCGCCCGGGTCATCCAGACGGCCAACGTCGCGCTTGATGAGGCGAAGCGCCGGATCGCCATGATCGGGAAGGGGAGCTGATGCCGAGCCGCGATTGTTTCGACGGCCTGTGCGGACACCCCGACTGCCGGGAGTGCAACCCCTGCGGCGGCGAATGCGGCGAGTCGGTCGAGTCGTGTCTCTGCACCGAGGAGGTCGAGCTGTGAGCCGGGAAGGGGGCCTAATGAGGTACGGGGTCATCGTGTGTATCAAGGAAGGCCCTAAGCAGCTCGATTTCGCGACGCGGGAAGTCGCGGATGAGGGGGGGGTCCTGCAGGCGTGGGACGACCTGCTCCAGAGTGATCTTCCGCAGCCGTGGAGATTCTTCATGGTCTGTCACATCGAGGACATGCCACTGATAATGCAGGGCTTCGTTCCCACCGGAGCATCCGAGGGACCGGAGGTCGAGGCATGAGGCGCTACCGCTGGTTCTACGTCTTCGACATCCGCTTCCAGCTCGACATGAACCTCAACCTCTGGGCACTCCCCTTCGGCGTCAACTTCGGAGCCGATTACAGCTACCCCGGAGGCCCCGAGAAGCTGCTCGACTACCGCTGGTTCGGCATCAACGTCGGCCCCTTCGGCCTCACCGTCTTCTGGGACCACGACCTGGATCGTGACGAGAGCGACGAGGAGACGATCTCCCAGCCCGGGATCGATTCGCCGCTCCCCACCACCAACATGACGCTCGCGACCGACCATTCGTCCGAAGCACACCCCGCAGACGAGGCGCTGTAGTGGCGCAGTCCTGGATTCCGTCACACACCGCCCTGGCGCGCCATCCCAAGACCCGACGCCTCTCACGAGAACTGGGGTTGCCGGTGCCCGCGGTCATGGGCCATCTTCACTGTCTCTGGCACTGGGCCTTCGACATCGCCCCGGACGGTGACCTTTCGAGGTTCGAGGCCCAGGACATCGCCGAGGGTGCGATGTACGACCCGTCCCACTACGACGAGGCATGGGAGTACGACGCGGACTTCGCCGAACAACTCGTCAAGGCACTCGTCGCTGCGGGGTTCCTGGATCAACGCGGCGAGGTCCTGATCCTGCACGACTGGGACGAATACGGGGGACGAGCATCGGGCGATTCGGGGCGATCGAGCGATGCGGCGACCCTCGGCAACCACATCCGGTGGCACGAACGCCGCGGCATCGTTGCCCCTGATTGTCCCCTTTGCTCGGGGGGACTCGCCCCCGAATCGCCCCCGATCGACCCCGAATCGCAGACAAGACAAGAGGAGACAAGACAAGAGGAGAAAGAGAAACCCTCATCATCTACATCCTCAATAACCACTGATAGCGACGGCACTCATCTCGATGACGATGATGCAGCGGAGCTCCCAGACCTAGAGCAACACCTCATCGCCGAAGGCAGGGTGCCGAGCGATGTCGAGGTCGTGCTCAAGAGACTCCACGAACGCCGCGCTTTCGGGGGCGCCCCGATCAACGATCCGGTCGCGTGGGCCCGCAAGGTCCTGCAATCGATGGCCGCGTGTCGTTCCGCCGATCCCGGCGAGGAACGCGTGATCTTGCTCGATGACGGAACCAGGATGCGTTACGAGCCCCCCCACGGATGGGTCGAACTCGAGGAGGCCTCATAACTATCCCCGCCCCGATCGCGCTCGACGCCGAGAACTGCTGCACCGCTGTGTTCGATTGGGATCCGGCCTCGGCCCCGAAGCGGCAACCATGACCATCCTGGATGTGGAGCCGCTATGAACGCGTCCGAGCGAGGGAGCGCAAACCGGACCAACGGCCTCGCCGCGCAAGAGCGGGTGCGGAAGATCCTCGGCATCGAAACCAAGTACCGCGGCCAACGCGGGAATGAAGAATCCTGGGGAGAGAGCCCCTATCTGCCGGGATTCAGGTTTGAAGTGAAATCGGGACGGATGCCCGCGCTCATCCGCAAGGCGATCTCCCAGGCCATGGGGCTGCGCGGCTTCGGCTCGACGTGGACCCCTGCTGTCGCGGTGGTCGACTCCGAGACCGACAAGGTCTACGCGGTGGTCGAGTTGGAACCGCTCGTGAACCTCGCCCGCGCGCTGGCGGAAATGGGACAGGGGAGCCGGGTCAAGTCGCTGACCAAGGACCTCGATCGCATCACCGCGTTGATACGGGAGGCGGCGTCGTGACCGCGATCCAGGCCGCGCAGGCGCGCTTCCCGATGATGAACGTCGGCGAGGTAAGTGAAGACGAGAGCAACGCGCTCCTGGTGAAGTGGGAGCATCCGCTAGGCCCCTGCGAGAGACCGTTCGGCCAGCAGGGGTTTGTTCTCGACGTCTTCGGCGAACCGGTCGCGTTGGCTGTCTCGGCCTCGACCGTATCGAGCACGGTGCACGGCTACCGACGCAATCAGGTCGTCGAGCTGGCGCGCATCGCACGGCACCCGGACCACCCCGGAATCATGCGGGTCATGCTCCGGCTCTGGCGCGCGTACCTCGCCGAGGCGTGGCCCTACTGGCGCCCAGCTGCGGCGATTTCCTACGCGATGCCGGGAACCAAGGGCGACCTCTATCGCTTCGACGGCTGGGAGAACTGGGGCAAGTGCAAGGTCAGTCGCGGCGGCGGCACGTGGACGCTCAAGGCTCCGAAGGTCAGCCAGATCGGCGATGGCGTCAAGACGCTCTGGGGCTACCGGTTCGAGGGGGCCGCGTCGTGAACCGCCGATCGAAGCCCACCTGCAAGAGCAAGTTCCGCCACGGCACGAAAGAGGCGGCCGAGCGCGCGATGTCGGCGCACCGAGCCAACGGCGAGAAGTTCGATCGGAGCCTGTGCGCCTACTGGTGCGAAGAGCACGGGGCGTGGCACGTCGGACACGACTGGAAGCGGAAGAGCCGCAAGGCCAAGAGCGGGAGGCGGTCTTGACCACGCGCGAGCACGGCACCTACACCCGATATACCTGGGGCCCCGATGAGCACGACCGGCCAGGCCAGCACTGTCGCTGCGAGCCATGTCGCGATGCCAACCGCGCGTACGAGCGGAGCCGCAAGCGCCGTAAGGCGTACGGCGGTGACTATTGGCCGTGGGTGGACGCGGAACCCGTCCGCCGCCACGTCAAGGGCCTCATGTGCAAGCCGACGCGCCCCGGACGTGGCGGAAGGCAGGGAACGAACCGCGACGGGATCGGGCTCAAGCGCATCGCCCGGTTGTCCGGCGTCTCCCACGGCTCGCTGTCGAAGCTGATCTACGGGGGTCCCGGCGATCGACCGCCGTCACGTCGCGTCCACAAGGACACTGCCGAGAGGCTGTTCGCGCTCAAGGGCGACGAGTACGCGGATGGCGTCAAGGTCCCGGCCGGGCCGACCTGGGAGATGGCGGACGAGATCATCGCCTGGTACAACGCCGAGATCGGGACCGTCTGCAAGCGCGGCGGCATCCGCCACTACGGCGGCAAGCAGTGGCTCGCCCAGCACCTGACCGGCAACCCGAAGACGACGGGGCTCCAGCTGTCGGAGCGGTTCGTCTCGGTGGCGTACGCGCGCAAGATCAAGGCGCTCCACGACGGTCTGTTCCGCGAGCACGAGAGCTTCCGCTGGCGTCACTGCGAGCACGGTGACTCCGAGATCGAGCGTGCATCGTGAAGACCTGCGACGTCTGCGACCGGACCGACGCGGGCTACGCGCTCCCCGCGGGCATCACCTTCCACTGCGAAATCTGTCATCAATCCCTCAGCGGCCGGACGAAGTCGGAGATCCACTGCCACGACATCGACGACGACGGCAACGTCACCGGCTGCGGACGTTCCTTCGGGGGCCGGGTCGCCTTCGATGCGCACATCGGGCCGAACAAGACGTGCCGTGACCCGGACTGCCTCAAGCGCGAGGACGGCACGCCGCGGTTCCACGCCACGAGACGCAAGGGCGCAACGGTATGGGTACAGGCACGTCTCGGCGGGCCCTACCGGCCTCCGGAGCCTGAAAGTCCACGATTGGTACCAAGCACACCCCGGAGAAAGCAAGGTGACGCGGCGTGACGATGCTAATCACCGCCCTCTTCACCGCCCCGCTCGTCGGGATCCGTAAACGCTGGCCTCGCGTGCTCCACGCGATTGAGATGGACGGCATCCCGGTCCACGATCTCGACGGCACGGCGACCTCGGCCTGCGGGGTGACCGGGCTTCGCATCGTCGCGGTCGCCGACGAAGACGGCACTGACTTCGTCGTTCCCTGGCCACCGTACGTCGAGGGACTCGCACCCAACCACGAGCGATGCAAGGCCTGCTTCGACGCCTGCAAGAAGAAACGACCGAGATCCCGATTCGCTCCGAGAAAGGACGCGGCATGACCACCCCAGACGTATCGGACACCTTCTCCGAGGACTTCACCGGCAGATGCTTCATCGCAGGCCAAGAGGTCCCCCGATCTGCCTACGAGCGGCACGAGCGCCTATGCGCCGCCCTCACGCAGAAGGACGGGTCGCTTGAGCGGGTAAAGGAGATGTGCCTCGAACACACGCGAGACAGTTACCGCCCTTTCATCAGACGATTCGCTGCCGATGTGTTGCGGGCCCTTTCGCCCCCTCCATCAGAACCCCCTACTCAAGGAGAAGTGAAGTGACCACGGACCCACAAATGGCAGGCGATTTCCACACGAAAGAGGGCTGGTGGTTCGGCAGACTAGAAGACGGGTCGGTCGGAATCACCAAGACCAACGAGCGCGCCGAGATCATCGAACACCAGGTAGTCCTTGCTCCAAACGAGTGGGCATCAGTGGTTGCGTTCGTCTCAACCAAGGGCGATAACGCGGAGTCGTTCGATGAAGCCCTCCGGTTCCATAGTGGCGCGACGGGCCAAGACGCCGAGATTCGGGACCTGCGGGAGTCGCTCCTGCTCCAAGAGGCTGAGGCCCGAGAGAACGCCACAGGAGCCGTCAACCAGCACCATTGGAAGCGCAAGGCTTTCCATTGGCTGAACGATTTGCACGACACCGAAGACCGCCTCTCCCAGAGAGAAGACCTGATCCAGCGGTTGCGGGCACGAGCCCAAGAGTGCATCGAAGAACTAGCGTCCACCCCGGGCCGCCACTACGAATCCCTTGCCACCAAGTACTTCACCGACCTCTGCGAAATCATCGGACCCGCGGCCCTCACCGAAGACCCCACTCCCTCGGAGCCTGTGCTTCCAGAACTGACGCCACTTGACGGTTTCACGATCAAGGACGTGACTGACGTGTTGCACCCCAAGCAACGAGAGTGGATGTTCAAGACGCTCCATCACATGGCGGTCAAACGCAGGACTACACCCTTTCCATCCAAACCCCTAAGCGGTCCCTCAGAGACGGAGGATTGAGTCATGAGCAAACGTGTGGTGCTTGCTTATGGCGAAGGAATTCCGGGATTGGGTTTCGGGGGTTGTCGCTGCGCTTGTTGTGAGGAGGCGCGTAACAGATTCTTCCACGATAGGCGTTGGATTCCGGCCTGCTCCTGTTCGGACTACGAGCCGACCGAACGATGCGACTGCCGATTCTGCACGGACATAGTTGCTTACCTCCTCCAAGAGACGTCGCCATGAGCGCGAGTGACGAACTAGTGGCGAGGCTGGAGGAATGCATGGGGGGTCTAGTCGTCATCGTGCCCGATAGTCTGCTCCGCGAAGTTGTCGCTGCCCTAGAGGAGCGAGACAAAGCAGAGGCGCAGCGCCAGTTCGCTTCGTACTTTGAGAACACCGCCGAGACCTACAACGGCTCACCATCGCGCACAATCATCGCCATCGAATTCGATGAGGACACCGACGGCTACGATTTCTGGACGTGGCGCGTGGGGCACGGCGGCAAGGTATTGGCCGAGGGACGCAACCGGACCCGACACAAGGCGCTGCTCGCCGCCATCCAGCACCTACCCAGCGTGACGGATGACGACAGGCTCACGACTCCCTCAGAGAGGGAGCAGCCATGAGCGGCGGCGGGCAGTTCAAGAAGTACACCGAGTTCCCGTTAAAACCGCCACCCACCTTCGTGACCCCGCCGCGAGACGGCTTGAAGATGCTGGGGCGCGGTGCCTTCCTTGCCACCCAAGATTTGCCCATCAATGATCGGCCGCTGGTGAGTCGTTGGACGCTGTTCTGTTGGTGGGCGTCGCGGTGGCTTGGTGGCCGCTCCGTCTTCGGGAAATCCGACACCACACCGCGCAAGGAAGGAACCCAATGACCAACCCCGTAGCAGCAGAGAGGATCGACCTTGACAAGTTGGAAGCGGTTGCTGAGGTGGGCTCGAAGTACGGCACGGGCATCTTTCCAACAGCGACCATCCTCGCACTCATAGAGGCCGTCAGAGCAGCCCAGCGCGTGAAGAACTGCGTCGCACGGGACATGCCTACGGCTCTGAACGCGATGGATGACGCCCTCCTCCCCTTCTCGACTACAAGTGAAGTGCAAACCGAATCTGCATTAGCAGAGAGCACCAAGGAAGGAACGGATGTGTAACGACCACAGCGGTACGCAGGTGACGGTCAAACATCCAGAGAAAGGCCTCTGCCGCTTCGACGTCGACACCTGCATCGCCCCGCTGGTAGAGGCCCTGTTCGCCGCGGGGATCCCGGCCGTGGCGTCGTGCTGCGGCCACGGCCATCGGCCTGGGAACATCGCCCTGGAAGACGGCAGAGAGATAGTCATCGCTCCCGACTTTGACACGGCACGTCGGATTGACGACCTCTTCCTAGTAACGAGTTATGGCGAACCGCGGGAGAGAGGCATGACCGACGAGTGGTATTGGTTCATCGCCTGGTGCCAAGACTGCACGCCCGTCTTGCCACAGCCATTTACCTCCGAGGTGGAGAGGGACGCCTGGGCTGACGCTCATAGGTCCGGTACCGGGCACACCGTCACCACGAGCGAGGAGACGAAAGCGCACACGATCGGCGAGCGCGAGAATGGGGAGGCGGAGTCTTGAGACATCCCGATTCCCTCCAGTCCGATGTCGAAAGGGCCGCCGAGGTTCTCAAGCTCATCGGGACCGACTACCGCGATTTGTATTTCGCCAGCCACGAGCGCCCCTATCGTTCGCCGGGGATCGATACTGGTGGAGCACGCTCGGCGAAAGGTTCCCACGGCGACGAGACCCAGGACGCTGCGCTGTCCCAGGGCTACCTTCGCTCCAAGCTCAAGCGGGCCCTCGGAAAGCTCTACGGCGGCAGGAGCCACGGACTGTTGAAAAAGATCGATCTCCTCCACGCCGAGATGAACGCGCTCACCGAGACTGACGAGGACGATTTCGACCGCCCACTGCGTTCCATCGTCGAGGGCCAGGAAGCCTCACCTGTGGACAACCTGCTCGCTCCGAAGTATCGGGAGGCCCGAGAGCTTGAGCAAGAGATAGGTCGCACCGAGAAGCGCCGGCGCAAGCTGGCCCGGGAGATAGCGAACCTGGAGCGCCGCAAAGATGCAGAGGCCGTAGTCGAGGCAAGGGGCTATGAGAAGAAGAGATGGCTGGCGTAGACCTCACCTTCGAGGAGCTCCAACTCGTGCGGATCATGTTGCACGGGGTTGGACGTGACCTTCGAGGCCAGCAGCGGACCACGGCACTCTCGGCCTATACGAAGATCATGACCACCATCGACGCCATCCGATGCTCCCACTGTCGAAGCAGGCCAACACGACGCACCAGCGGGCTATGCGACGCGTGCGACTCCTACAGCAGGAAATACGGGGTTCTTCCATCGCTACGGGTGTTGAACAGGCGTGTAAATGCTTGACATGGCGCGCGTTTCTGTGAAACTCCTCTTAGCGGTCGAAGTGTTTCCAATCTTCCCGCACCCCTTCCAAAACTCCGACCTCGGAGGCCCCTTATCGTGAGCGATGCCCTGGAACGTCTGAAGGCCGACATCGACACCTTTCTCCAAGAGGCGGCTGCCAGCAGCGGGTATGAGGGGTTCGACGGTCTGCTCATCGGTTGGAGCCTGGTTACCGATCGTGTTCGCCCCGACGACGATGCCGACGACGACGGCTGGTACGACCTCATCGACAAACCAGGACAGCGAGGAGCGACGACCGTCGGGCATCACACGCTGGCTCTCAACCGAATGGCTGGGCCCTATATCGAGCAGGGCTTCGGTGACGCTGAGTGAGCAAGCAACGCCGCTACACAAGAAGGCATCTACACCGCGTCAGAGCAGAGCACCGCGTCTCCCACGCCGACAAGGTGAACCGCAAGCGGATGTTGCGGGCTAAGCGTTCCTCGACCAAGGCGGCAGTGTGAGCGAGGAGGATGAACGGCTCAAGCGAATGAAGCCGACGGTGTTTATCTGGCATGGGAACATCTCCGTCATCCGCCGTTGGCCGCTATACAGATGGCGTCTGCATCTGGAGACCCCGTTGGATGGACACAGGGTCCATGAGATGGAGATCGATGGCTGGGCTCTGACCCGGAGAGGCGCGAGGAGAGCCGCTCACAGGTTCGCTCCAGAGAATGCTCGTGTGAGCGAGGAGTCCGGATGAAGGCGGCAGTGTGAGCGATCCGACCACTAGGGAGGCCGTGAGGGTGGTCGCGAGCCAAGCCCGCGGCATCGAGGACTTGGAAGTCTCCGGGCAACGCTGGGTGAAGTGGCTCCGGGACGAGGGCATCGTGACCCCCGGGCTCGGCGTCCTCGACTTCGGAGCGGGCCTCGGGCGCCTCTCGATCCCGCTCCGGGACGTCGGATGCCAGGTCACCGCGATAGATCGTCGGGACGACATGGTGGCCTACCTCAAGGAACACGACATCCGCACCCTCCAAGCCGAGGACGCGTCGGTAGTCCAAGGAGGACGCTTTGATCTCGCCATCGCCACCTACGTCCTCCAGCACATGGGACGCCTACGCGCCCGAGCGATCGTCGAACAAATCAGCAAGGTGACCGACCGCTTCTACTTCACCGTTCCACTGACGCCGAACGCACCCTCTTACCACCCGGAACAAGGGAGCGCCTGGGAAGCCCACGAGGCCTGTGAGATTTCGTACGTGTACGACCCGGCGACACTGCACAAACGCCTCATCTCCCCCCACTTCGAGCGATCAAGCCCCATCCCGATGAAGAACGTATCCCTGTGGATAGCCACCAACGAAGGGAAGGGGATCACAGCGTGACGCAGTACTTGGATTTGCCGAGGATGGCCCCATGTAACGCTGCGGGCCAGTGGCTCCCGGACGCAGAGCACGAGGACTTCGACCACTTCGAACCCTACTCGTACTGGGATTTGCCGAGTGCACCGGAGGAGATCCGGCCCGGTTGGATTCGCTTGGAAGACGGCCGAGTGGTCAAGGACGACGGGGGAGACTATCTCGTTCACAAGCTGAGTGACATGAGATGTGATTACTGCGGGCAGCCTGGCAACTCAGAGCACCTCAACCGATGCGTCGACGGAGGGAGACACGCTTGAGTGCGAGTGCGGGAGGCTCCCTGAATCGGTACAGCCTCCAAGCTGACCCCGAACGCCTTCCGGACCCTCCCGTCACACTCAGCGATGACGACCGACCAAGGCGCTGAGATGAAGGCCCTCACGATCCACGTCATCATCAAGTCCACCAAGGACCACGAAACGGCGAAGACCCTAGCGACCAAGCTCCTAGAGTCCAACGGCTACCGGAACGTGCTGATCGAGCAGACCCGAGACTTCGACGGAGACACCGAAGCGATCAGCGTCTATGCCGTCGCGGACCACGACCTGAAGCGCCCACCGAGGATCCTGAGGACGATTCGTGCTGCGGTGCTGGTGGAACCGGAGAAGACCGAAGCCACGAGCTAATGGCCTGGCGCACGAAGCCACTCCCACCCGACTGGCACAAGACACAGCCCCGCATCCTCGCAAGGGACCAAGGCATCTGCTACGTCTGCGGCAAGCCGGGAGCAACGCAGGTAGACCACAAGGTCCCAGGTTCACAGGATGGAAGCGAAGACGACTCCAACCTCGGAGCGATCCACGTCTCATGCCACCGAAGCAAGACAGCCCGAGAGGCGAATGCTCGGCACAGGCTGAGGAAGCGCAAGCCGGAGGACCATCCGGGGATGCTGTAGTCCTCCACCTGTGCTCCACCGCACCGCCTGGGTGGGGGATGTCCCCCTCCACCGTGCAACGCTCTGAGCGTGCCAAGAGCACCTCTTGACCTGCGTGCGCTCCCCCCTCCCTTTTCGACCTTTGTCCTGAACGCCCAGAACCGCCCGAATCACCCCCGTCCCAGGAGGACGGATCGACCCCAGGAGGGTTCCCCTTGACGACGAAGCGCGCTCCGGCGGCACCCGCCAAACTCGGCTCCAAGGCCAAGAAGATCTGGGCCGAGATCACCACGACCTACGACCTCCGCTCCGATGAGAAGCGGGTTCTCGAGGACGCCTGCCGGGAGGTCGACCTCGTCGAGAGGATGGAGAAGGACCTCGAGAAGGGTTCCCTGATCGTGGCTGGGTCGATGGGCCAGCCGGTCGTGAACGAGCTCGTCAAGGAGATCCGGCAGCACCGAAAGACCTACCAGAGTCTGATGATGTCGCTTCGGCTACCGGAAGAGGACGGCGGGGCGGGAGCCGCGGGGAGGTCATCGGCTGCCCGGACCTTGGCACAGCAGCGGTGGCGCAAGGGCGCTTGATGGCGTCTCGTGGCTCGTAAGAAGACAGTCGCCCAGAAGGACCCTCACGACAGCATCGTCTCCTGGTATCGCCGCCGCCTCAGCAAGCCAGCAAAGGTCCCGTGGAAGGGTCTCAAGTGGCAGCCCGCGGTCATCGGGCCGACTTGGGAGATAGAGAACGGGAAGTGGGTCCTGCCCGAGTTCACCCTCGGCTGGGATGTGCTCGGGTTCTGCGGGACCTGGCTGCAGCACGAAGACGGTCTACCTTGGCGATTCACCGATGAGCAGGCCCGGTTCGTCCTGTGGTGGTACGCGCTCGACGAAGACGGGGAGTTCCTCTATCGGGACGGCGTCTTCCAGCGGCTCAAGGGCTGGGGCAAAGATCCGCTCGCCGCGTGCCTCCTATTCACCGAGGCTTTCGGACCTTGTCGCTTCGCAGGATGGGACGGGAATCGGCCCATAGCAACCGACGTCCCGAATGCCTGGGTCCAGACCGCCGCCGTCTCGCTGAAACAGACCAAGAACACGATGCGGCTGTTTCCGATCATCATCACCCCGGAGGCCACCAAGCACTTCCGGCTCCAGATCGGCAAGGAGATGATCCACGGCCTCTCGGACACGAGGCTGATCGAGGCAGTCACCAGCTCACCAACGACCTTGGAAGGAGCCCGCGCCACCCTTGTCGTACGCAACGAGACCCACCTATGGACGGCTTCCAACGAGGGCCACGAGATGTCGGCCGTCATCGAGCGGAACGCCACGAAGTCTGAGGGCGGCTCTGCGCGCTCCCTGGCGATTACCAACGCTTACGAGCCCTCCGAGGACTCATCGGCGCAACATGACCGGGAGGCGTGGGAGAAGATAAACGCCGGTATGGCGGTCCCGACCGGGCTGCTGTACGACTCGCTCGAAGCCCCCCCCGAAGCCCCTCTCTCGGCCGAGGCTGCTCCCAAGGTCGTGGTCGCGATCCGGGGGGATTCGGTATGGCTGTCGCCCGACCGGATCGTCAAGTCGATACTCGATGTCAGGAACCCGCCGAGCCGCTCGCGGCGGTGGTGGTACAACCAGATCACCGCAACCGAGGACGCGTGGACGACCCAGCAGGAATGGGACGCCTGCGCCGACCCGCTGGTCATCGTTTCCGCCGGCGACACGATCACTATGGGCTTCGACGGGTCGTTCTCAGACGACCATTCGGCACTCATCGGGTGCCACGTCGAGACCGACCATCTCTTCGAGATCGACATCTGGGAGCCGCTCAAGTCGACCGGCGAAGTGGACCGGGCGGCGATTGATCGGGCGGTCCGCGGGGCGTTCGAGTTGTACGACGTGGTCGGGTTCTACTCCGACCTCCATCCGTTCGAGTCCTATGTCGACCAGTGGGCCGAGGACTTCGGGGAAGACCTCATCGTCAAGTCGTCTCAGAGGCAGCCCATCGCCTTCGACATGCGCTCGCGCGGCAAAGAGTTCACCGCCGCCTGCGAACGGCTCAACGCCTCGATCTCAGAATCTGCCGCCAAGAAGACAGCGGGTAAGTCCGGGCCGAGGCTGACCCACGACGGCTCTTCCCGGTTCCGTATCCACGTCCTCAACGCTCGCAGGAACCCGAACCAATGGGGGATCTCCGTAAGAAAAGTCCATCGTGAGAGCAGTAAGAAGATCGACGCTCTCCCTGCGGCCGTGATGGCTCGTTTAGCCCGGGGGCATTACTTGGCTCTTCCTGAATCGAAGCGCCGACGTCAAAAGAGAAGCGGAGTTGTTTGGTGAAGACATGCAGCCGTTGCGGGGAAACGAAATCTATGGAGGAATTTCCGAGGGAGGCCCGTCGGAAAGACGGGCATGGTTCCCGCTGCAAGCCCTGCAACCGCGCGTATACGCGCGAATGGAAAGAGACCAATCGCGCCTCGGTCCTGGAGTACCACCGGACGTATAACAGTCAGTATCGGAAGATCAACCGAGACCGTCTGATCGAGGTGAACCGAGCCTATTACCAGGCCAATAAGGGCAGATTGCTAGCGCGAAACCGGGCCTATTTCGCATCCCGGACGCGCTTTATGCAGGCCATCAAACTCACAATCGGCTGCATGGATTGCGGATACGTCTCTGATCCTGCCAGGCTCCATTTCGACCACCGGGACGGAACGGTTAAGGAATTCAATCCTAGTTGGGGAGCAGGCTGTTCATGGGCACGATTGATTGCGGAGCTTGACAAGTGCGACGTCCGGTGTGCGTGGTGCCACGCCAAACGCCACTTGGAAGCTGGCGACCTAATCACGAGCGTCGGGGCATAGATGGCGCGTAAGCAAAAGGAAATTATCGACATCGTCCACTCCACGCTCTTCCCGGCGTTCAAGGCCGAGAAGGAGCGTCTGGACCGGATCGATAAGTGGCTTAGGTGGGACCACGACAAGCCGCATCAACCGCGACACTCAACCGCTGAGTACAAGGAGCTGTCGGCCCGGGCCCAGACCCCGTGGCTCGCGCTCGTCGTGACATCGATCGCTCAAGCCCTTCACGTCGATGGCTACCGGCCCAAAGGCAAGAACGACAACGCGCTCCCGTGGATGTGGTGGCAGAAGAACCGACTCGACGACCGCCAGGGGGCCGTTCACTACGACGCCCTCGGCTACGGCCATGCTTACACAACCGTCCTCAAGGGAACCGGGGGGTTCCGTGGCGACGTGGACATGCCGATCATCAAGGGTCACTCCCCGCGCAACATGCTGACCCTGTACGACGAGCCGGCACACGACGACTATCCGCACTACGCGCTGCGCGCCGAGTCCGAGAAGATCGACGGAACCATCGGCTACTCGCTACAGGTCTACGACGACAACGACATCTTCTTCCTGACCTGCGACGCATCCGGGGACGGCATCAAGTGGATCGAGTCGCGCGAACACGGCATCGGGGTCTGCCCGGTGGTCCGGTTCGCCAACAAGCTCGACAACGAGGGTCGCACCCCGGGCGAGGTCGAGCCATTCATCCCGATCGCCGGACGGATCGATCAGACGGTCTTCGACCGGCTCGTGGTGCAGCGATTCTCCTCGTGGGTGGTTCGCACGATCGCCGGCATGTCGAAGCCCGATTCAGACGAAGAGGCAGCCGCCGAAAGGCTCAGGCTCAAGGTCGAGGACATCCTCATCGCAGACGACGCCGATACGAAGTTCGGATCGTTGCCGGCGAGCGAGCTAGGCGGGTTCATCGACGCGATGAAGGCCGACATCGGCGTCCTGGCAGCGGTCTCACAGACACCCGCCCACGAGATGCTCGGCCAGCTGGCGAACCTGAGCGCCGAGGCCCTTGCGGCTGCACGCGCGTCACTCACGGCCAAGGTCGAAGAGCGCAAGTACCCGTTCGGTGAGTCGTGGGAGCAGACCTTGAGGCTCGCCGCTTGGGTCATGGGCGAAGAGGACGCAGCCGAAGATGACGAGGCACAGGTCAAGTGGCGAGACACCGAGATCCGCTCGCTGGCGCAGGCTGCCGATGCGCTCGGGAAACTCGCCCAGATGCTCCACGTTCCGGTCGAAGCCTTATGGGAGAAGATCCCGGGCTGGACCCAGCAGGATGTCGAGGAAGCCAAGGCACTGGTCCAGGAGGGCGATTCGATCAGCAAGTTGGCCGAGTTGCTGAATACCCAGGAGACAGACCAGGTCGATGCCTAGTCAGGCGACCCTCGACCATCGCAGGGTGCAACTCGCTCTCAGAAAGGCGACCCTCCGGGACTTCCTGCGCATCTGGCGAGCGTTCGACATCCACGACATCTCGGGGACGTGGGGGCCGGTCGAAGAGGCCCTCGTGCAACTGATCGAGAACCGGGGCCGGATGTCGTCGGGGCTCGCCTCGGCCTACTACCGCCAGCACCGCAGGGAGCTAGAGGTCCCCGGGCGGGTGAACACCAAGCTCGCAACTATCCCGCAAGACGAGATCGTCGTCGGGCTCCGCACCGTGGGACCCCTGGCGACGGCTGAATACCTGGCGAGAGGTCGGGACCCAGAAGACGTGGCCGACAAACGCCTCGTGGTCGCCGCGGGGGCGGTTGGGACCTACGTCCTCAACCACGGCAGGGAAACCATCGTCGACTCTGCCCGCACCGACAGGCAAGCGCGGGGATGGGAGCGAGTGGTGACGACCGGGGCGTGCTCGTTCTGTCAGAAGTTCTCAGGCCGCACCGCTCCGCTCGGTACCGACTTCGCCGTCCATTGGTCGTGCGGATGTACCGCCGAAACCGTGTTCTAAGCAAGGCCAATCCGACTGCCCCGGAGGCAGTCATGACCCCAGGAGGGTTCCGATGTCGTTGTTCGAGTTGTTCGACCCGTTCACCGTGTTCGAAGAGGACAAAGGCGGTGGCGGAGGTAGCGAAGAGACTCCCAAGAAGGAGGAGTCGAAGGAAACGAAGGAAGAGGAGACCGAGGAGGAGATCCTCGACCTGCCGCGGGCGAAGGAAAAGATCGCCAAGGCCAACTCCGAGGCCGCCAATCTCCGCAAGAGGCTCAAGGAAGCCGAAGCTGCGGAGGGCAGGCTCAAGGAGATCGAGGACGCCAAGAAGTCCGATCTCGAGAAGGCCGCCGAGAAGACCAAGTCCCTGGAGGACAAAGCAACGAAAGCCGAGACGGACCTTCTCCGTCTGCGCGTCGCCCTCCGGAAGGGCCTCACGGAGACACAGGCGAAGCGCCTGATCGGCAGCACCGAAGAGGAGCTCGAAGCCGATGCCGACGAGCTCCTCGAATCGTTCAAGCCGTCATCCGACGGTGGCAAGGGAGGACCCAACCGCCGAGAACGACTGAAAGGCGGCGGCGATCCCACCGAAGAGCCCGTCGAACTGGACCCGAAGAAGCTCGCGGGCCAGATCTCTCGGGACTAAGCACTAAGGAGAAGGACCACCGATGGCCAATGAGTTCCTGAAGGCGGAACAGATCATCCGACAGGCCCTCGGCTTGCTCACGCGCGAGATCGTACTTCCCGGTCTCGTGTGGCGAGACGCCGGCGGCAGCTTCAAGGGTGCCAAGGACGACACGATCTCGATCCGCGTGCCGGCCTACACCGAGGCGCGTACGCGGACGCTGCGTGAGGGGCGTCCGATCACGGTCGACAACATCAACGAGACGAAGATCGACGTCACACTCGACACCGACGTCTACAAGGCTGTCGCGATCACCGATGAAGAGCTGACGCTCGACATCGTCTCGTTCGGCGAGCAGGTCACGAAGCCGGTCGTGCAGTCCGTGGCACGGGGCGTCGAGGACGCGGTAGCGACCGAGATGTCCGGAGCGACCTACGAAGTCGAGGTCGAGTGGGATGAAGCCGATCCCTACAACTCGCTGATCGACGCGCGCAAGGCGCTCAACAACGCCAATGTCCCGATGCAGGGGCGCGGGCTCGTGCTCGGTTCCAACCTCGAGGCCCAGGTCCTGAAGTCGGACCACCTCGCGCGCTTCGACGGGTCCGGTTCGGACTCGGCGCTGCGCGACGCCCAGATCGGGCGCATCGCCGGCTTCACCGTCACGACCTCCAACGCGATCGACCCCGACGAGGGGTTCGCCTTCCACAAGAGCGCATACGTGCTCTCGATGCAGGCACCCATCGTTCCGGAGGGCGTGACCTGGGGGACGTCGGAGAGCTTCGCAGGACTCTCGATGAGGGCACTGCGGGACTACGACTTCCTCAACGTCCAGGACCGTCTGCTTGCGGACGTGTTCATCGGCACCGCGGTGGTCCTCGACCACGGCGAGATCGACGCGGATGGGAAGTTCGTTCCCTTCGCCGATCCTCTGTCCGACACGGAAGAGATCCTCGTCCGTGCGGTCAAGTTCGTGAACGAGGTCTCGAGCTAGATGCTGCCATCGTTAGCGTCGCTTGAGCAGTTCGAAGCTCGGATCGCGGGGGGAGTCTCCTCCGCGGACGAAGATCGCGCTCAAGCGGCGCTAGACGATGCGTCCTCGCTCATCCGCCAAGAGGCGGGATTGACGTGGGCAACCGAGGACGACCTCTCAGTCGGTCTGTATGACCTCGACGCCGACCTGCCGGACGTCATCGTGACGATCACCATCGCGGTGGCGAAGCGTGCCTACCTCGTGTCCGATGAGGTCCAAGGGGAAACCCTGGGGGATTACCAGTGGCGCGCCCCGTCCTCAAGCGGGCTGTATCTGACCAAGGCCGAGAAGAAGCTGATCCGGCAAGTCGCCGGCAAGACGGGTCTGTGGACCCAGGCGACGACCCGCATGGAGACGACCCTCGATGTGCCGACCGTGTACATCGACGTGGAGCCGGAGGGCGAGCCGATCCCCTGGGACGTGAAGGAACCCTCTTGAACGGGATGGACCCGAAGGCTGCGATCAGGGCCTTCCAGGAAGCGAACGACGCCCTCGGATCGGTCGGCGTGAAGTATTGGGCCGACTGCGGGACCCTGCTGGGGATGGTGCGCGACAAGCGGATCATGCGCCACGATCTCGACATCGATTTCTCCTGCTGGCAACCGGAGCGACACGAGGAGATCCAGGCGGCGATGGAGGCCGCGGGCTTCCATCTACACCACACCTACGGAACGCCTGAGCGCGGGTTCGAGCAGGCGTTCAAGCGGGGCAGTATCAAGGTCGACATCTTCTACTTCTACCCGGGCACAGTTCGGTTCGGCGAGCTCGTCGATGATCCGGCGCTCTGCTGGCAGGGTTCCTGGTATCGCAAGAAGGGCCAGTGGAAGCTGATCGTCTCAGAGTTCGATCGTTCGCTCGTAGCACGCCAGCGCAGGCGGACTTTCAACGGCGCGATCGTGCCCGTGCCTGTGCAACCTATCCCCATGCTCGTGGCTCGCTACGGCCCCAAGTGGCGACAACGAGTCCTCAAGTGGGACTGGAAGCGGGACCCGTTCTGCATCACCCCCGAGACCCACCCCGACTACACCGGCCCCAGCGTCCCTCCTAAGAAGGTCTCACTCGAAGACGTGACGGCGGTCATCAAGACGTTCATGCGACCGGAGCTGGTGGTCCGAGCGGTTGAGTCGGTCAAGCAGACATATCCCGAGATGGAGATCATCGTGGTCGATGACTCGGGTGTGGACATCTCCGAGCGTCTCCCAGGGGTCCGGTATCTAGAGCTTCCCTATGACTCGGGGCTCTCAGCAGGCCGGAACGAGGGAGTGAAAGAAGTCACGACCCCTTACACCTTCATCATGGATGACGACATGATCCTCTCGGCTCGCTCGCGGCTCCCCGACATGCTCAAGCTCCTCGAGTACGGGGACCTCATCTGCGGGTCGATGACGATGAACCGCCGAGTCGTCAATTGGGAGGGCACCTACGAGTTTCCCGAGGACGGGGGTCTCCACCTCGTCAAGTACCGGGGGCCGACTTACAAGACTGCCGGGATCCGGTGGGCACAGGTCGACTTCGGGCTCAACATCCTCATGGGGCGGACGGAGTTCTTCCACGAGCACCAGTGGGACGAAGAGCTGAAGACCTCAGAGCATACGGACTATTTCCTCCGGCTCAGAGAGGCGGGGGCCGAGGTGCTATTCGCTCCCGGCTGCATCGTCGAGCACAAGCCTCAGCGGACGCCGGCCTACCGACGGATGCGCCGTCGCCCAGAGTTCCGGCTCCGGTTCTTCGCCAAGCACGGGTTCACCTACCACCTCGGCTACTCCGGGCACAAGGATGTCTGGAAACCGAGCGATCAGGCGGCCCTCGATGCGCTTTTGAAGGAGTCGGCTTGAAACCTTCCGCGCGCATGTTTCCCCAGACCGCCACGATCCAGGCCGCTACCGAAACCGTGGTCGACGGCGCGGTAACGGAGACGTGGGCGGACCTCACGGACCACGTCGACCTCCCCGCGCAGTTGGCCCAACCGATGCGGCAAGGGGAACGCGAGATCGAATCCCCGGATGGGACGCGCGTCGAGATCGATCGCTACCTCTATCTCCAGGACTACAAGCCGCTCGTGACCGAGAAGATGCGCGCTATCTGCAAGGGCGTCACGTTCGACATCGAGTGGAGTGACACCGATAGCCACGAGACCTACACCCGCTGCGCGCTGAGGCTCGTCCGATGACCGCCCCGTACGTCTTGTTGGATGTCTTGGTTGATCGGGTGATCCGGAAGTTCGGCCCGATCACGATTGAGCCGCACAGCAACGGCAGGTTCCACGCCGAATGGGGCGATGGCAAGTACAGCACCTCCCTCTCGTCTCCATCCATCGAGGATTTGTTCCGGCGACTGGACACCGTAGAGCCGGAAATCGACGCACCATTACCGCTTCCGAGCGACTTTCGATGACCGCCGGTCTCACGATGACGGGCATGAAGGAAGCCCAGATACTCGTTGATGATCTCCGGCTCTACACGACCGGTCCCTACCTGATCGAGGCGGCACGCGCGGGGGCCGAGGTCGCGCTCGAAGGGCTCTATGGCCGGGTGCCGGTCGACGAGGGGGAACTGCTCTCGAATCTGGAGATCGGGCGCGAACGAGCAACCCCTACGCGCGCATCGGTCGAGACTCGGGTCAACCCGGGTATGGAACGAGCGTTCCGCTGGATCTTCCTCGAACACGGCACGACCTCGATGGAGGCGCAACCCTTCGTGCGGCCCACGGCAGATGAGGACCAAGCCGAGATCGTGCTCGCCGTGATCACCGTCGTTCTCGGGAATCTCAGAAGGGCGGGCATCCTGTGAGCGTCAGCATCGAGGTAGGCATCGTGCGGGTGCTCAATGCGGCTTCCAGCGTGACGAATCTCACGTCGACGCGCATCTACACCCTCGGTTCGGTGCCCCAGACCCCGACCCTGCCCTACATCCGGGTCCGGCGCATCTCGACCGTGAGGCTGAATCACGCGCACGACGGACCGTCGGGACTGGCACGTCCGCGCATCGAGTGCCGCTGTGTCGCGACCACGAGCGAGGGGGCCAAGCAACTGGCCGCCGCGGTTCGGAACGCGCTGGTCGGCTATCGCGGCAACTGCCCCGGCGCCAACCCGGTACGGATCGACTCGATAGTCACCGCGGGGGAGCACGACGACTACGAGACCGATACCCAACGCCACGTCGAGGACATTGATTTCTTCTCTACATTCAAGGAGGTCTGATGGCGCGAAAGAAGCCCTACACGGTCGGCAAGTGGAAGGGACAGCCCAACTATTCGTGCATCGTGTGTCCGCGTGCCGATCTCGACAAGGACAGTCTGCTCCGCACGATGACCGACGTTTGTTCCAGGGAGGATTGCCCCGGCAAGCCGAGGGTCGTGACCAAGCCCGTTTCCGTCCCTCTTCTCAACGCCAAGGAGGAGCCCATCACCGAACGACCTATGACCGAGAAGGAGAAAGCCGAGGCGCGCTATTTCCTCGGTGCCGCGGGATTCAAGGAAGAGGAAGCATGAGAAGCTGATGCCCTCTGGGGTCTACGAACGCACCGCCGAGACCAAGGCAAAGATTTCCGCTGCCCGCAAGGGCGTCCCGAAGTCCGCCGACACCAAGGCGAAGATTGCCGATTCCTTGACGGGTCTTCCCAAAAGCCCATCCCACCGAGCGCATCTTGCTGTCGCTGCCAGAGCTCGCATAGGAGAACGGAACGGCAACTGGAGGGGCGACAACATCAGCTACATGTCCGCCCATCGACGCGCGAAGGAGGTTCTATCTGGACAGCCCTGCGCCCACGCCGACGACACCTGCAAGGGGCAATTAGAGGCCGCCTTTAGCCATGGCACTCCCGCCGAGTTCGTAAGGATCGCGCAGCGCACGGGCTACCGCTACTCCGTTCGCGTCGAGGACTATATGCGGCTCTGCGGCTCGCACCACAAGAGGTATGACCATGCCAACCGGAACAGGAAGGAAGAAGAACGATGACAAATGCGGTCGTTACCCAGGCCATCCTCCGAATGGGGGATGGCGAAGACCCGGAAGTGTTCACCGACATCGCTGAGGTCACTTCCAGCGTCGATGACCCTGAGAGCCCGCCTGTGTGGCACACGGTCACAAGCCATTCGTCGCCCACGGAGTTCAATGAGGAGATCCCCGGACGACGGCCGGCGATTGACTGGGCGTTCACGGTCAACTACACGTCGCATGCGAGTCACCTGGCGCTCAAAGCCGCCAAGAACGCGCGGACGGTCGAACACTTCCAGATCGAGGACACCGAGGGCGAAGGCGCGGACTTCAACGCCTACGTCTCGTTCGTCAAGATCATGAGGCCCGTCGACGCTCCGAAGACGGCCGAGATCTCGCTTCGCATCAACGGCGAGATCCTGGACATCCCGTCTGAGGTCTCCGCGTAGTGCGGCTGGTCAAACCAGTCGAGATCGAACTGGACCGCAAGCGGTACCTGGTCGAGAACGGCAACTCTTACAACGCCTTCGAGGAAGAGACCGGCAAGAACGCTCTCGATCCGAGGACGTTCCAGATGCCGGTCCATCTCATCCTCCAAGCGGGGTTCGAGGCGGTCCAGTCGGAGGGCCCGGTCGATCTCGACGACCTCCTCATCCCCGACTTCGAGGCGATGACCGTCTCGACGATGACGGCGTGGCTGTGGGCCTGTCTCGTTGACGACGATCCCGCGCTCGAGAACGAGGAGGGGTTGCGGCAGGTCCGCAGGCTGGTCACGCCGTCGAACCTCAACTACATCTACGACAAGCTCATGGAGCTCCGGCGAGTGTCGCTGCCGGAACCTGACGAGGAGAAGGAACCCGATGCTCCGGGGGAAGCCGTGAGCCCGTCACCTGGAGAGACCTCTGGGCCATCGGGCGATACGACCTCGGACTCACCGATCCAGACTTCGGGAAGCTGACCCTCAAGGGCTTCGATCTCCTCTACCGCCGACACATCGAGACCGAGAAGTTCCGCGACCTGAGAGCGGGGGTCATCGCGGCGACCGTCGTGAACGGCTATCCACGGGCCAAGGGCGACCGCAGCCCACCCGCCACGCCGGGGACGTTCTTCCCGCACCTGAAGACGAAGCCGGAGCGCAAATCCGGGGCAGAGATCGTAAGGGGCTTCAAGGACCGCTACAGCCACTGAGAGCGATTCTAAGGGCCTCGGAAATCACACCCACGTAACCCCGTCCGAACGCCTGTTCGCCTACTACGGCTCCAAATAGCCCCCAATCCAAAGGAACGGTGCGCCCCTTGGCTGGTGCTGCCCAAGTGCCCGGAAACGGAGCCTCAATGGATGAACTGAGACGTCGGGGGGGACCTCCACCCAAGACAAACGAAGAGCGTTTCTGGCCCAAGGTCTTGAGGGACCCGGAAACGGAATGTTGGAACTGGCTGGGTGCCATCGGCAATGGTTACGGGCGATTTGGCGTCTACCACGACGGCATGCGGCTCGCCCATCGGTTCTCTTACCAACTGCTCGTTGGGCCGATCCCGGATGGTCTAACGATTGACCACCTGTGCAGGAACACGACGTGCGTCAATCCTGCCCATCTAGAGCCCGTGCCCATCCACGTGAATCTGCTGCGTGGAGACACGATCCCCGGACTCAACGCGCGGAAGACACATTGCCCGAAGGGGCATCCGTACAAGGGCCGCAATCTCTACCTCGCGAAGGATGGCGCTCGGCGCTGTCGGACGTGCATCAACGCTCACCAGCGTGCCTACAACGCGCGACAGCGGGTTAAGGCGGCCGGTTAAGATGGCGGGTGCAGCCCAGGTCCTGATTTCGGTCGCTATCAACGGGGCGGGAGCCACCGCGGGGGCAGCCCAGGCCAACAAGGCTTTGGATAGCGTCGCGACACGGGCCCAGACGGTCGGCTCACGCTTGACCTCTGCTGGGGTTCGGATGGACCGGGCAGGTAGAACACTCACCCGCAACCTCACGCTCCCGGTCTTGGGGGCCGCAGCCGCCTCTGTGAAGATGGCCTTCGACTTTGATCGGTCGCTGGCCCAGATCGATGCGTTGGTTGGTGCGTCCAAAAAGGACATGGCGCTCTATCGCGAAGAGGTCATGAAGCTCTCGGGCGAGACCGCCAAGTCTCCCCTGGAACTGGGCGAGGCCCTCTACTTCGTCACGTCATCCGGGTTCGAGGGTGCTTCTGCACTCAAGGTCCTCGAAGCGTCCGCCAAGGCTGCGGCGGCTGGCCTGGGGGAAACAGGCACCGTGGCCGACGCAGTTACCTCCGCGGTCAACGCCTACGGCGAGAAGAACCTCTCCGCGATGAAGGCGACCGACATCCTCACGGCCGCGGTCCGAGAGGGCAAGGTCGAAGGGGACGCGTTCGCGCAGTCGATCGGGCGCGTCATTCCTCTCGCCTCGGAGATGGGGATCGAGTTCGACCAGGTCGCCGGCAACCTCGCTGCGATGTCGCTCTCCGGTCTCGATGCCAGCGAAGCCGCGACTGCGTTGCGCGGGATCATGGCCAGCATCATCAAGCCGACCGAACAGGCGAGGGAAGCCTTCAAAGAGGTCGGGATCTCGGTCGAGGACTTCCGCAACCTAGTCAAGTCGCGCGGCGTGCTCCCCGCGCTGCTCGACCTCAAGGGCCGCATCGGAGACAACGTCGATATGTGGGGTCGGCTGTTCCCCAACGTTCGCGCGCTGACTGGTGCCTTGAACCTCAACGGCAAGAACGCCGAGAAGAACGTCGACATCATGGCCGCGCTCGCGCAAGCGGTCGGAGACACCGACGAAGCCTTCGAGAAGACGAAGGACTCCGACGCCTGGCAGATGGCCAAGAGGTTGAACGACCTCAAGGTCGCCGCGGTGGAGCTCGGGGAGAACCTCATCCCCATCGCGCTCGACATCGCGGAAGCAGTCTCGGGGCTCGCCAAGTCGTTCACGGAGTTGGACGAGTCGACCCAGAAGTGGTTGCTGCTTGCTGCGATCGGTGGAGGGCCGGCGCTCAGGCTCGGAGGGGCCGCGCTAAGGCTTGGGGGATGGCTCGCCCGTGGGGGCGTCGGGGCCGCGGGTGCAGGTGCTGCGGGTGGCGGTGTAGGTGCGGCCGGAGGCATCGGTCTCGCGGCAGCGGCCCCTGTCGCAATTCCCGCGGCACTAGCCATCCACGGTTTGCTCATGGACAAGGCTGCGGCGGACGAACGGAGGCGGCTCGCTGATGAGACGGAGCGCGCCACCGAATCGGCACGGGAGCACGGTCTAGCGTCCGAGGTTTCCGCCAAGGCGCTGATGAAGTACTCGGAAAAGGTTGCGTTCCTGCGCGAGAACCTTGAAGCAGTCATCGCGAACCAGGGGCGAGAGGGGAAAGATTTCTCAGCCGATCAGGAACAGATAGAGCGCGCAGAGAAGGAACTTTCGGATTACCTCGCGACACTCGGCGTGACGAACGATGCCGCGAAGAACTTCACCGACCTACAGAATCGATCGCGCGATCTAAGCGAAGGACAGTCGGTCGCACTACTTACCCTTCTGGATAAGTTCGGGAAGCTCGGCGTCGCGCTGGAGGACAACGAGAAGCAGACTATCGGCAACCTGCTCGCTGTCGGTGCCTTCGATAAGGCGATGGAGAACCTCAACGACGCCTTCGACAAGGGAGTCAAGAAGCTCGACGGCGGCAAGAAGGCACTCGGTGAGTTCGGCGGGTCGGCAGACCTGCAGAAGGCCAAGATCATCTCTCTCTCGGAGAGCATCAACAAGATTCCTACCCCGAAAGAGATCAAGATCCGCGCCGACACGATCCAGGCCCGGGAAGCTCTCGCCGCGTTCATCGCCCAGGTCCGCAACACGCACCTAACCATGGACCTGAACCTCAACGCGGGCGGACCGATGGGAGCGGGCGTCGCACCGGACACGAAGCACTACGTCAGGGACGCTGGGGGCACGTTCCAACTCCCCAAGGCCCCCGGTGCCTACATGCTCCCGTTCTCCAAGGGCGCGGGCGCGGAGTCGGTGACGTTCTCGGGGCTGGGCCGTTCGGGCGCGGGCCGTCCTCCCATCGTCATCAACATCCGCGCCGACTCCATGACAGACGGACGGAAGCTAGCGCGCTTCGTCGAGGAACGCGTTGTGGCCGCAATCGACTCATCCGAGGACAACTACCAGCGCGAAAGCGCAGCGAGAGGACGGAGATAACGCATGGCAGCGACAGGCGGATGGACCGGAGTAGGGGCACGCTCGATCCTCGACACGATCTTGGGTGGGGGCATCTTGTACGTTGGGCTCGCGACGGTCCAGGTCACCGCGACCGACACACTCGCGACCATCACCGAGGTCACGACCGCGGGCTACGCGCGGCAGGCAGTCACCTGGGGCGCAGGAGCGGGTGATGCCCCGGCGGTCATCGCCAACTCGGGGCTCCTGACCTTCGACTTCGACCCCGCCGCCGACCCGCCCTCGACTCAGTACGCGTTCCTCACCGATGCCGCCTCGGGCACTGTGGGGGACATCGTGTACCGGTGGAGCGCGAATGCTGCGGTCGATGGTGGAGCCGATGAGGACTACCAGATCGCGATCGGCGCTCTCCAGGTATCGGTTGAGACGACGGAGGTCGTGGTCTAGTGGCCCGCACCTTCTCAGACGGGGTCGAGGGGCAGCCCGGCGCAGCTCCCGAATCGACGCTCGCGTCGGGCATCCTGGCCGGCGCGGTCACATCGGACGTGCAGACGGGTCACGGCGCGCGCTTCCCTGCTACTGGTGACTTCTCGATCCGGTTCGAGAGCGCGAGCGACCCCACCCACTTCGAGATCGTCACCGCGAGCGCGCGCTCTACCGACACGATTACGCACGGGGCGACGACGTTCGCTTGGGACGCCGACGATCTGATCTTCATGCCTTACTCGAAGGCCGATATGGAGTCGTTCGTCCAGGACGGGGACCTTGCCGCATATCAAGCCTTATCCGACGACGTGGTTACGTCCACCACACAAGTCGTCAATACAACGACAGAAACCGACCTCTACTCCGAGTCGATAGCCGGTGGAGATGCCGAGGCAGGGACGGTATATCGCCTGTGGGCGACAGGTGACGTCCTCAACAACTCGGGGGGTGAAGTCACGTACACGCTCCGAGTCAAGTTCGGGACGACCACAGTCCTGGAGAGCGCCGCGATCGGCTACGGCGATAGCGCCAATCGTGCAGAGTGGCTCCTCGATGTAGTTCTCTACGCCGTGTCTCCGTCGGCCCAACGACTCAGCGGGCATTTCGTTCCCAGTGCATCCCAAGGTCAGTCGTGGGACCAGATAACGGGTGTTGTCCCCCGCCAGCTAGTGGGGTACGGCACGGCCACGGAGGACACATCAACCGCCAAGACCCTGGCTTTCACCGTCGAGATGGGAACCGCCAACGCGAACGCCGACATGCGACTCCACGCCGCCGTTTTGGAGCGAATCGCCTAGCCATGCCCGAAATGATGGACTCCCCGACGTCGCCCAATGTGACGAGGTAAGCCGATGCCCTACACCGCGATCCAAGGCCGCGCCGTCCAGGGCAGGGCGACCCAGGGTTGGGGTACCGAAGAAATTGCGGGCTTCCTCGTGTTCTCCGGCGGCACGACCTCCGGCGGCTCCTTCACGCTTCGTATCCCCGGCACCCAGCCCCTCAACTTCTCCGGCGGAACAGTCTCGGGCGGAAGCATCTTGTTCGGGGTCCGGCGTGCGCTGGTCTTCTCCGGGGGCACTACGTCGGGCGGTTCATTCGTCCTCATCTCCCTTTTTAACTTCATCAACCCGAAAGAGGTCCGTTCACACATGAGCGCAACGATCCGCGAGGCCTTCCCCGACCAACCCGATTCCACCGATGGGCAGTCCTCCATCTACGAACGTCTGTCGGGAACCACGGCGGCGCGTCAACGCGTGCTCTTGGATGTCTCGCGGGTCGTGGACCTGCTCCGAGGAGGCGAAGTGGCCCGGGCTGAATTGAACCTCCCCCGTCCCGAGTCGTTCGAGGGGACTCTGACGGTCGAGCCGATTGACGAGCCGTGGAGCCCGGAGACTGTCACCTGGGACACGCAGCCCGCGGTACGCGCGGGTGAGGCGGTCAACTACGTCGCCCCCGCGGGCACCGATGACATCGTGGTCAACGTCACCGACATGGTGAAGACATCGGTAGCCGCGCAGGACTCCGCGGGGGTCCCGTGGGATGGGGTTCGGCTCTCGTGGAGTGAGGACGCCGAGGCGAAGCTGTATTCGTCCTACGCCGATGAATCGCTGAGGCCGTTCCTGGAGATCGATCCCAACTACGTCCCCGACGCCCCGACCCAGCTCCGTCCCTCGGGTGGGAAGGCTGTTTCGGAGGTCCGACCTGAGCTTGCCGCGGAATGGAAGAGCCCCTCGGGCGAGGAGTCGATGGGCGCGATCCACGTCGTCGTCGCCTCCGACGAATCGCTCGAGACCGAGGTCTACAACTCGGGCGAGGTCGAGCACAACACGCCGCGCTTCGACCTGGACGACCCGCCGACCGGCTCCGCGGCTGTCTCCGACCTGGACACCGAAACCACGCTCTATTGGGCGATGCGGGTCAGGAACGAACACGGCACCTGGTCCGACTGGTCGGAGACTGCTTCCTTCCAGGTCGTTCCGAAGAACGCGCTCACCATCACTTCTCCCGCGACCGACACGGTTACCTCCCCGGTCCTCCAACTGGAGTGGACGATGACCGACCAGGCAGCGCGGGAGATCGTCGTGTGGAAACGCCGGAATGAAGGCGAGCCGTGGCTGGAGCATTTTAGAGAGAACCGCAATCCCTCGACGTCCCACTCACTCACCGGCCCGGTCCCGGACACGCTGTTGGAAGAGGGCTGGACCTACAAGGCCGTTCCGCGCGGCTGGGACGACGTCGAGCGCGACAGTATGGCAGGCGACCCCTCGTATTCCGAGGACTCGGTGACCTTCCACTTCGAGGCTCCCTAGATGGTCGCCGCGGTCACGGACCTCTCGATTACTCAGGAGGTAACGGGCTCCCCCGTCGTGACGCTGGAGTTCGGGCATGACGGTGTTGACCTGCAAGCGTTCCTCGTGCAGCGAAGGCCCACCGGATCGAGTGACCCCTGGGCTTCGGTTGACTACTTCGTGCCCGGTGACGTGTTCGACTCCTCCGATTCGGGCTTCGACAACTACGCTATCCCGATGGTTGCGGAGCCGGGGTTCACCTATCGCGTGCTCGCGCTCGGGGATGACCAGAGCGTGAGCACATGAATCCGATAGTTGACCGAACGGACCCGCTCGACGGTGAATGGATCGTCGGCATCGGTCAGTCAAACGGGATCAGGGTCATCACCGAGATACGGGTAGCCGACCAGGGGGACTCTGCCGGCCGGGACATCTCGGGGGCGGTTCACACGGTCCCCTCAAGTGAATCCAAGCGGCTTGTGCAAGGTGCGACCCACAACCTCGACGGGACGATCCAGGGTCGGATAAAGGACTTCGGGGGGGTGACCGCGCTCGAATACCTGACGAGACTGCACGACCTCATCTCCAACCAGCACCGCTACCTCATCATCGTGACCAAGCGCAACCAGTACGTCCCCAACGCCAAGTTCCACACCCGCTACGACTGGGACCGGGTCGAAGGCACAGACCTCTGGGACGTGTCTCTCAGCTACGTCAGCCTGGATCTGGCGGGGTTCTCCTAGTGTGGGTCCCGCCTATCTCCGCGTCCGACCGGGCATCCCTCGAAGCGGCCATGGTGAACCCCTACAGGCGGGTGAATTTCCGCGCCCAGCTGCTGGACAAGGACGGCGACTCGCTCTCGACCAAACTGAGACTCATGGGCGGCGGGGTCACGATCGACGCCACGCGGCCCAAATCAGAGCCCACGCGGACCGCAGAGTTCCACCTGCTCGACCCCGACCGGCAGCTCAAGGTCGATTGGAAGGGCACGAAGTCGAACGACATCTGGTTCAGCAAGCAACTCCGAGCCATCGTCGATCTCTGGGTGCCCGACTTCGATGACTGGTTCTCGATCCCCCTGTTTACCGGACCCGTCTACCGACCCTCGTCAAAGGGCGAGGAGGTCACGGTTTCCTGCTACGGCAGAGACGCCCAGCACCTTGGACCCGAGTACCTCTACGCCGAGTCATGGTCGCGCCGCAAGCACACGCGCGTTGCCAACGTCATCAGGCAAGGACTCCAGGACCGGGGCGAGCGGTTCTTCCGCTTCACCGGAGCTCCCGACCGACTGAGGAGTGATTTCTCCCGCTACCCGGATCAGGTCCCGTGGCGGGGATGGCAGAACCTCGCCCGCTCGATCGACCGGCAGCTGTACGTCGATGGCGAGGGGACGTTCGTGCTGAGGGAGATACCCAGCGCGCCGGTGTTCACCTTCACCGAGGGCCGGGATTCGCTCCTGACCAGACTCCCCTCCGAGGATATGTCGATCGACGAGGCCCGCGACACGGTGCTGGTCCGCGGGGAGCGTCACGAGAAGGTCAAGAAGTGGATCGGCAAGCTGGAGATGGACCAGAGGGAGATCGTCGGCGCGACCTCGATCCATCTGAAAGCCGGAGCCAACGTGGAGTATCTCGACGCTGGCAAGCAGGTCCGCATCGGGGGCCGGGGACCAGCGCCCGCGGAGGAACGCCGGATCGCGGGCTCCTACACGCCGGGCTCGAGGACCGTGCCGCTGACCAAGGCGCTGAACAAGAATCACCCCATCGGAGCGCCGGTCAAGGTCTACAACGAGAAGGACGTCACCATCCGCGTCTACGGCAAGGCCTCGCTCCCCAACTCCGACGCTCTCTCGGCCAAGTCCCTGACCGGAGGGAAGCGCAAGCGGGTGACCGTCATCGACCGTCCCTCGATCCACAAGCGGGCTAGGGCGCGGGAGGTAGCAGAGAACCAGCTTGAAAGGATTCGGGGAGGCGTGGAGATCGAAGCAAACATCGAATGTATCCCGTATTACCTCCTCGAAGAGCTCGACGTCGTGCTCATCGAGTTCCGCGGTCGGCTCATCAGGACGCGCGTGGAGACCGCCTTCGTGCCGTTCGATCCTCACGGAACCATGATCGTGAACTCGTCTTTCCGAAGGAGAGCGAAGCGCCGATGACGACCCAACTCCTGGTTACGCAGATACGAACCTCGAAGGCCGGCTCGCGTCTCATGAGCGCGATCACCGACAGTTCCCCGGACGATGGGGACGCCCTCGATGTGGAATACGTGACCGACTTTTCTTCCGAAGGCGGCGAGTTCGTCATTGAACCCGGCAGCCAGAACGAGGAGATCGGCACCTACGGCGGATTGAACCTGTGGACCGACCTCCTGCTTGAGATCAACCGACCCGACCCGAAGGCCCATCCTGCCGGGGCGGTCGTGTGGGCCGGTCGGACGCCTTATGAAGAGAAGTTGGCCGATGGGTTCGTGGATGGCGACATGACCCAGATGATCCTCGGCGCGCCCATCCGCTCGGACGCGGTGACCTACTACAAGCCCGGCGCGTACGCCCCCGATGATGCCCTGGTCGCGTGGGTCGAAGCGGCCGACGAAGACGACGACGAACGACACATAGCCTCGGCTCCCTTCGGGGTCAAGCCTCTGGTGGGTTTCGACTTGGAGACGATGACCCCGGTGGGCGGGGGCGATTCGAGCATCACCGTCCCCGGTCCCGGAGGAACGGTCCAGCCACCTCCCGGAATGGGTTACGAGGACGGCGCGGTCCCCACCGGAGACCTCACCATCGAAGCTATCGGTGGGATCGTGGACTGGATCCGCGTCATCTGCGCCGAGACGATCTCCAATAGCTCCGAGGTCACCTACGAATTGCACTGTGACACCTCGGCGGGCTTCACCATCGGGGACGACACGCTCTACGATTCCTTTAACCTCGACGGCACCCCCGGCAAGCCATTCTCGTTCACCGTCTCCGACTTCCCCTCGACGCACAAGCTCGACGGGGGTCCGGCCGACCCGCCCAACCCGGACACGACCTACTTCTTCAAGGTCCAGGCGCGCGACGGCTCCGGCGTCGGGGTCACGTCGAACGAAGTCTCCGCGTCTCCCATCCTCATCGGGACCGTGGCGTTAGAACCTCTGTCGATCACCGAGACCCTGATAGCTGACGACGCGATCAGCACTCCCAAGCTCCAGGCGAACGCAGTCACCGCCAACGAGATCGCGGCCCTCTCGATAGCGGCTGGGCATTTGCAGGCCAACTCGGTGGTTTCGGGGAAGGTCGCAGCCAACGCGATCGTAGCCAGCAACATCGTCGGGGGGACCATCACCGGCGCCAAGATCGCAGCGGGGACCATCACCGCGGACAAGCTCTCGGTCGATAACCTCGCGGCCATCAACGCGGACCTCGGGAACGTGATCGCGGGAAACATCGAGGGAGTGACGATTACGGGGGGGACGTTCAGGACCGCGCCCAGCGGGACAAGAGTGGAAATAAGGTCAGGCAGCGTCGATCAGATTACCTGGTACAGCGGCGGAACGGCAGCCGGATTCATCAGGCACAACGGGGCACACCTTCTGATAAGCGCCCCCCTCGGCACTGTTCGAGTCTCAGATCAATTGCAGGTTGATGGTGATGTCGGCCTCTATGGGGTCAGTCCGGCCTCTAGGGGGATCGTGAACAACCTGTCGGGCTCGGATTCCACGACCGCCCAACTGCACAGCAAGCTCAACAACCTC
>WHTR01000189.1 GCA_009377635.1 Chloroflexota bacterium | reverse complement strand
CGTGGCTGGCATCGCCCGCCACATGACCGCGAACAGGTGTGTGGCAGGAGTCGAGGAGACCAGCAGCAGGAGCGTGAGACTCGTGATCGCGCCTTTCTCGACGATGACCAATGCAGATTCCCATGTCGTGCCGAGGCGCGTGATGGCGAACACCGCCGACATGCTCACCGGCAACAGAGAGAGCGCGAGAACGGCGAGCACGGGAAGCCGCGACGTGAGCAACACTCCCAGGAGGACGGCGTACACGAAGCCGAGCGGCGCAGCCTCCCGCGAGACGACCAGAGCTCCGACGATACCCAGTGCTGCCGCGAGCTTCGCGGGCGCGGACGCCCGATGAAGCCAGCTGTCGCCCGTCGATGACCAGCGATCGATAGCGAGTGTGTCGATCATGTTGATGCCGGCGATTCGAGGAGGGTCGGCCGAACGGCTCGCAGAAAGGCGACGATCGCTCCGGTGACGACTGCCTCGATCGCCCATCCGATGGCGGCGAGGGCGAGGACGAGCTGCGCGAACACCACGAAGCCGCTCCCCTCCGCCTCGCCGGCTCGCTCGATCACCTCCTCTCCGAGCTCCAGCTCATGCACGTCCGTCAGCCCGAGCCCGACGATACCCAGGAAGAGCAGCGTGGCGGCGGCCAGGACGACAACAGTCGTCACCACTGCGCCGGCGACAGAGCCGGGTGGAGATGGCCACAGGCGGGAGAGGGCCCGGAAGACATAGTAACCGCCAACCGCCTCTGCCCCGAGCAGTAGGCCATTCAGGCCGAGGAGCGTGACGCTCCCGTCCCCGAGCAGCAGTCGCAGGATGTTGAAGACCACCGCGGCCAGAAACCCGTAGGCGGGCCCAAGCACGATTCCGCTCAGCACGGTCAGGTGCGGTTCGTACGCCAGGGGGACGATCTCCAGGGACATGACGATGGTCATCACAGCGGCCATGACGCCGGCCAGGGGGATGAACCGCGCTCGATCACTCTCCCCCGTACCCCAGATGGCTGCGGCGATTGCTATCGCGAGGAGCAGCCAGCCGGAGATCCACAGCCACGGAGGAAGCACGCCGTCAGGCACCATGATGTGCGTCATCTCACGCGCTCGATGGCTGGCAGCACGCTTGCACGCAGGCGTAGGTCTGCTGAAGGGGCGCGAGGATCACCTCCTCGGCGCTCTCGAGTACCTTCGCGACCGCCGGATAGGCGAATGCGTAGTATGCGTGCCGGCCCACTGATCGGCGTTCGACAGCCCCCGCCGCGTGGAGCGCCGCGAGATGCGTGGACACGGTTGAGGGGGACATGCGGGTTCGCGCGGCGAGGTCGGAAACGCGCCGCTCGCCGTCGCCAAGCTGTTCCAGGATTGTGAGGCGGCCCTCGTCTCCGAGGGCGCGAAAGAGCCGGGCCTTGAGCGGCACCGGGTGGCTGGGTCTCAGCACAGCGGATCCACCAATTGTGATTCCGAAATATCTCGGAATTATAACCTCGACAACTCGTACTGCGTCAGAACGGGCTGAACGACGCTCTCGAGGGTTCTGGGGACCACGACGCACAGACGCTCCTCGACCGTTGCGCGCGCACGGGTGAACGACTGCACGGCATGAGCCAGCGAAGCGGGCACCTCCCCCACACCGAGCGCTTCAAGGAGATGGCGATGCATTGCGCGGAACTGCGCGGTACCAGCGCAACGGCAACACCGCGCTGCAGCGCAAGACCGCACACGTGGACTATCGGCTCTCGCCGGCGACTTGACTGAAACGTAACGTCTTGATGCGCAAGATGGCAACGTCGTTTGCGCCCGCGTAGAATGCGGGCAATCGGTCTGTTGAACGAGCCACGCATTTGGTAAGGAGAAGCCCATGGCGATCCAGGACCTGCGCGAATGGATCCAACGCGTCGAGGAGATCGGCGAGCTCACACGAGTCGACGGCGCTGACCCGAACCTCGAGCTGGGCGGCCTGGTCGACCTCTACCAGTGGCACATGGGGAACCCGGCGCTCCTGTTCGACCACATGGTCGGCCACGAGCCTGGCTACCGCGTGCTCGCGAACGTCTTCACCTCCCTCCGCCGGATCGCCCTCAGTCTCGGCCTTCCCCTCAACTCCGGGGCCCGCGACCTGGTGCTGGAATGGCGCACGCGACTGAAGGACCTGAAACCGGTCCCAGCCGCGCTGGTCCCGGCCGGCCCAGTGTTCGAGAACCGACTGCACGGCAGCAAGGTCGATCTCACCCGGATCCCCGCTCCACTGTGGCACGAGCGCGACGGCGGGCGATTCGTGGGGACCGGCTGCATCGTCGTCACGCGCGATCCCGACACCGGGTGGATCAATTCCGGCGCCTATCGGGTGCAGCTGCACGACGAGCGGACGGTCGGCATCTACATCTCGCCGGGCAAGCACGGACGGATGATCCGGGACAAGTACTGGAGCCGAGGCGATGCCTGTCCCGTGGCGGTCTGTCTGGGCCAGGATCCCCTCCTGCTTCTTCTCGGCGGGCTCGAGGTGGAGCATGGAACCGACGAGTACGACGTCGCCGGAGCGATCCGAGGCGAGCCGCTCCCGGTCGTTCGGGTCCCGTACACGAGCTTGCTGGTTCCGGCGGCGGCCGAGATCGTCATCGAGGGAGAGATTCCTCCCGACGAGCTCCACGTCGAGGGGCCATTCGGCGAGTGGACCGGCTACTATGCTGGCGGCCAGCGGAACGAACCGATCATTCGCGTTCATTCGCTGCTGCATCGCGATGACCCCATCGTGCTAGGGTGCATCCCGGGGAAGCCGCCGAACGACAACACGTTCTTCCGGAGTCCCCTCCGCGCCGCGCTGATCTGGGACGAGCTGGAG
>WHTR01000188.1 GCA_009377635.1 Chloroflexota bacterium | reverse complement strand
GCACAAGCTCACGGCGAGTTGGGGCATCGTCGGCGCAGTGGGCGAAACGTGGCGCACGCCTCGCGGAGCGGTCATCGACGGCTACATCCGCGCGGATCTCACCCTCTACCCGGGCTACTCGGGCGGACCGATGCTTGATGCGTCCGGGCGCGTTGCCGGCATGAACACGTCGCAGCTCTGGCGCGGCCATGGGATCGCGATTGCCTCCCACACGGTCCAGACAGCGGTGCAGACGCTCGTGACGGAGGGCCGCATCCAGCGCGGCTATCTCGGCATCACGTCCCGGCCAGTCCGGCTGCCGACGGCGATGCGTGAGGCCGCCGGGCTCACCCAGGAGACGGGCCTCCTCGTCATGGGGGTGGAATCGGACAGCCCCGCCGACAAGGGCGGTATCCTCGTAGGGGACATCGTCGTGGCGTTGGGCGGTCGCTCCACCACCGACCCAGAGGATCTCCAGGCAGTGCTGGATCCGGGGTCCGTCGGCAAGGAGACCGACGTCACGGTCGTTCGCGGGGGGCAGCGTAAGGAGCTCCGCGTCACGGTAGGCGCGCGCCAGTGAAGGCACAGCTAGAGCTGTAGGGCACACGGATGGACGACAGCCCAGTGGACTCGCCGATCGATATCCCGGACCGGAAGGCGCGTCCGTCCCGCGTCTTGATCGTCGGTCGGCGGCCCATCGAGCGGGTCGGAATCCAGGGATTGCTGGAGGAGCAAGGCGACCTCACCGTCGTGGGGCAGGCGTCGTCACCGGAGGATGCGCGGGACTTCCTTGCGCAGGCCGCGCCGGACGTGGTCCTTGCCGCCTGGGACGATCGGGACGACGAGGAGTTCGCGGCGCTGGCGGAGGCTGCACAGCGTGCGGGAGCGCCGCTGATCCTCATCGGAGAGCCACTACGCTCAGGCGACCTGGCGGCCCTCCTCCAGTTGGGAGTTCGCGGGTTCCTCTCCCCGGACGCGTCCGGTGAGGACATCACGGCGGCTGTGCACGCCGCCGGCCGCGGGTTCGCGGTCCTGGAGCCAGTCGTCGCCCAGGCCCTGGCGCCGCGACCGCCGGTGGGCTGGCCGGAGGAGGCTCCTGGGGAGGAGCCGCTTACGGACCGCGAGGGCGAGGTGCTTCAGCTCGTGGCCCAGGGTCTGCCCAACAAGGTCATCGCCATCCGCCTCGGTATCAGCGAGCACACGGTGAAGTTCCACGTCGGCTCGATCCTTGCCAAGCTGGACGCGAGCAGCCGGACCGAGGCTGTGATGCGTGCCGCTCGCCGTGGAATGCTCACGCTCTAGCCGCGCGCTTCGCGCCGGCCGCGCCCAGTCGGTCGCCTAGTTGTCCCGGTGCTCCGTGAGGGCGACCGGCCCGTTCTGTGTGATGGCGACGGTGTGCTCGAAGTGGGCCGACAGCGATCCGTCAACTGTTACCGCGGTCCAGCCGTCTGGCAGGAACTCAATCTCGGGCGAGCCGAGCGTGATCTGCGGCTCGATGCAGATCACCATCCCCGGACGCAGGAGCGGCCCGCGGGCCGGCGGACCGAAGTGGGGCACCTGGGGCGGCTCATGCATCGCCCGGCCGATGCCGTGGCCCACGAAGTCCCGCACGACGTTCATCCCGTGGGCCTCCACGTGCTCCTGGATGGCGTGAGAGATGTCCGTGAGGCGGCTGCCCGCCCGGGCCTGGGCGATGCCCGCGTAGAGGGCCGTCTCGCAGACCTGCAGCAGGCGTTGCTTCTCTTCCGAGATGTCGCCGACAGGGATCGTCAGGCACGTATCGGCGAAGTAGCCTTTGTGGCTCACTGCGACGTCGAGCGAGACGATGTCGCCCTCCTGGACGCGATGGGGACCGGGGATCCCATGCACGACGACCTCGTTGATCGAGACGCAGATGTAGCCCGGGAACCGATTCGCACTGTGGCCGTAGCCGTAGGCGCCGGACTTCAGGTCGTAATCTCTCATCCGCTGGGCGGCGTACTGGTCGATCTCTTTCCCAGTCACCCCGGGCTTCGTGAAGGCGACGAGATCCCTCATGAGGAGCTTCAGGCGCCGCGCGGACTCGCGCATCGCCTCCATCTCGCGCGGCGACTTCAATGTGATGACGCTGTCGCTCTCGGGCCGAAGGCGAACCATAGTTCCGTCCATGCTACGATCTAATGGCCAACTATAACACGAGGGAACGTGGCGTCGGCCCTATGGCTCCTCGGTACGTGATCGGCCTGACCGGCAACATCGCCAGCGGGAAGAGTGTCGTCGCCCGAATGCTGGCGGCTCTCCACGCGGACGTTATCGACGCCGACCACGTCGCCCACGAGACCCTGGCCCCCGATACCGAGCAAGCGGCTGCGGTCGCGCGTCGGTTCGGCTCCGACATCATCCGCTCGGACGGCTCGGTCGACCGAGCCGCGCTTGGACGCATCGTCTTTGCCGACCCGGTCGCTCTAGCCGATCTCGAGGCCATCGTGCACCCAGTCACGCGGAGACGCATTCTCGATCGGCTGGCATGCTCCCGTGCAGACGTGGCTGTCATCGAGGCGATCAAGCTGTTGGAGGGCCCGCTCGTGAACCACGTCAACGCGGTGTGGGCCGTGACTGCGCCGCGGGAGCTCCGGATCGAGCGGCTCGTCGGGGAGCGCGAGCTCTCACCCGACGACGCAGCGCGCCGCGTGGACGCACAGAACCCCGAGGACGAGAAAGTGGCCCGCGCCGATGTCGTCATCCGAAACGATGGCAGCATCGATGATCTCCGTGAGCGGGTCGCGAAGGCGTGGCGAGGAATCCGTCAGGACCGCGGCTGACTCGACGAGGTGGGCCGGTGCGCATCCCCAAGCTCAGCAACTTCCACTAGCCCAACTTCCACGCGCCTAAGGGTCACATGATTGCTTATGACCGCCGACCGT
>WHTR01000187.1 GCA_009377635.1 Chloroflexota bacterium | reverse complement strand
CAGGCAGATGAACTCTGACGGGAGGACTCGCAGTTCGACGTCGGAGAGCGCGAGGGTCTCGGCGCGCGAGGAATCATACTGCACGGACAACCCCGAGATGGTGACATCGGCGATCTTGGTGCCGTCTTCTGCCCGTTGCCTCACATCAGGTTCTGCCACCCCGGCCCCTTCCCCTTCTCACCGAGCACCCGCCTCCTGCACCATCCCCCATCGCACGACCGTCCGGTCCTCCACGACTTGAACCAGGACGCGTTCCAGCAGATATCCACTGAGAGCAATCAGGACGATGGATGCGAACATCATGTCCGACTGCAGGAACGCGATGGAGTTGAAGATCAACCAGCCCAGGCCCGCCTGGGTATTCGCGATGAACTCGCCGGCAACCACGGCGCGCCACGACCGCGCAAGCCCGATCCGCAGTCCGGTGAACAGGAAGGGAAGCCCTGCGGGGAAGATCACCTTCCGGAACAGGCTCAGACCTCCCGTGTTCATCGAGGCTGCAGCGCGCAACCACACCGGGTTGGCCGACTTGACCCCGGTCCAGACGCTCACCGTGATGGGTAAGAACGAAACGAAGGCGACGAGCAGGATGGTTGGGATCTCGCCAAGACCGAACCACAGGATGAAGATCGGCACCCATGCGAGCCCGGGGATCGGCATCAACATGCTGATGATCGGGCGCCAGAACCGCTCTGACAAGCGCCAGTACGCCATCGTCATCCCGATGACACAGCCGATGATCGCTGCGATGAAGAACCCGACCAGCATCCGCGCCAGCGTCGACCCCACATGGATGAACAGCAGACCGCGCTCGTGCAATCGCAGCATCGCCCCTACGATGTCGGGGATAGTCGGGGTGAGGACGGAGGGGACCCGCCCGCTTCTGGCAAAGATCTCCCACGCCCCGGCAACCACGAGGACGGGCCAGATGGCGTCGAAGATCGACCGCAGTGCTGGGATGCAGCGACCTGACCTGGACCTTCGGGCTTTCGTCGCGGGGCGCCCGTCCCCGGACCCTCCCGCGTCCAGCGTGTTGCGCTCGATCTGGCGCATGGAGGGCCTCCCTCACTCGCCGAGTCGCCTGCGTGCTTCCTCCAGGACGTCGGTTCGCAGCACGCTGGACCAATCAGGAACCTCGGAGACCTGCCCCTCGTCGATCATGAACTCCGCGAGTTCGGTCATGTACTCCTCGATGCCGTCAAAGTAGTCAAGCTCGACTTCCATCCGGCCAGCGGCGTCCGTAATGGCCTCGAGGTCTGTGTCGAATCCTTGATCGACGTAGAAGTCGGTGATGAGTTGATAGATCTCGTCCGGCGACTCCTCCCAGGCGGCGGCGTTCTGCTCCAGGCCCATCATGAAGGCGACGGCTTCCTCGTAGTTCTCCTCCAGGTAGCTTTCGCGGATGCCCACGAACATCGGAAGCGTGTCGTAGTCCGTGAAGTCGACCAACCGTTGCCCAAGTCCCTGCGCCTCCGCAATCGCGTTGTAGGGCTCGACGTTGACCATCGCGTCGACCTGCCCGGAAGCCATGGCCGCAATCATGTCGGTCACCGAGAGGTTGACCAACTCGTAGTCGCCCTCCTCGAGTCCCACCGACGGCAGGATCTCGTGGACGGCGATGTTGCCGATGCTCGAACCAGCCTGGAGGCCTACCCGGCGGCCCTCGAGATCCTCCAGGGTCTCGATGCCCTCGCCATCGCGGGCCACAATCGCGGTCGTACCTCCGACGATCGCGCCGAGACCGATCGCGACGACATCGCCCTGCTCCGCACCGATGATGAAGGTTGGTCCGGCGAACGTACCGACGTCCGCCTGTTCCGCCACCATGAGATCGCGAACACGGTTTCCGGAGTCGACCGTGATCTCCTCGAGACCGAGCCCGAGTTCCTCGAACCGGCCGGTCTGGATGGCTGAATAGACGGGCATGCCCCACACGTTCGTCTGATAGCCCAGTCGCAGCGTGCCGAGGTCGGCGGGCTCGGTCTCGCTCCCCGCAGCCTCCTCCCCGGCATCCGCATCGGCGCCCGGGTCCTCCGCCGGCTCAGCCGCGGCGTCCTGCTCTTCGGCCGTCTCCTCTGCGGTCCCGCACGCGGCGACGGCAAGCGTCAGCGCGATCGCGAAAAAAACCGCCCAGCCCCTGACTGCCCGCATACCAATCAACTCCTAGTGGACCAAACCGGCGATGCAATCTATATTATGCATAACATATCCGGCCGTCAAGAGAACGGAAATCGAAGCGACGACGGTTTGTTTGTGTCGACATCATCGCGCCGCGGAGCGGATGGCGCTCGCCTGGCGATCGACGACCGTCGCGACGATCGCCGGATCGGCCGCGAACTGGGCCTGTTTGCGGCGGCCGAACTGCCTCGGGGCCGGCCTGCCGCTGTGGCTGCCGCGGAGCGCCGCCATCCGCGATGCGCTGGAGCGCTACATCGTCGAGGAGGAGCACCGGGGGGCACGAGGCCGAGCGGTGTTGCGACGGGGTCCTGGGCATCGGCGGCTGCTGGCGACACGAGTCCCCAGTCCCGCCACCCGATGCCTGATGCTTGGGGGTCCTGCTCACCCGACGGGCGCTCCCGTGTCAGTCACCCTCGGGTTCGAGGCGCTCGACGATCTCGCGCCACCGGGACTCTTCCTCGCGCCTGTTGAGCGAGGACGGACGCGACGAACGCCGGGCCCGTCGAGGACGCTCCGCATGCACCGGCGTGGGAGGGGGCTCGGGTCCGGGGCCTCGCTCCGGCTCCTTGCGGTTGGTGAGCATCAGCCAGACGAGCCCGCCGCCGACGATCGCGATCCAAAGCAGCTGCTCTACGGCCTGCATTGCTGTCACCCCCTTCTGTCGGCCGCACCTGCTACGACATTGCCACCGCGCCTCCCTGTCGGCAGTGCCAAGGGGGAGACGGGATGACACGCGAGAGCCTCATACCCCAAAT
>WHTR01000186.1 GCA_009377635.1 Chloroflexota bacterium | reverse complement strand
AACCGCGGTCGCAGAGCACATCTCGATCCGACCATGACGCTCGAAGCGTGGGACGACGACGCACCGGTGGGCTTCGATCGCGAGCTGTGGGCCGAGCTGTGCACGCTGAGATTCATCGCCGATGCTCACAACGTCTTGATCATGGGCCCGGTCGGGGTCGGAAAGACCCACCTCGCCAGCGCGCTGGGACACATCGCGGTCAGAAGGAAGCACCGAGCCTTGATCGTGCGCGCCGATCAGATGCTCAAGCGTCTCAAAGCTGCGCGACTCGACCAGACCTATCCCTTGGAGCTCAGGAAGCTGCTGCGCGTGGAGCTTTTGATCATCGACGACTTCGCGCTGCAGAGCCTCGATCAGACCGAGACCCAGGACATCTACGAGATCGTCGTCGAGCGCCACGGGGTCTCGTCCACGATCGTGACATCCAACCGCGAGCCCAAGGCATGGCTCGACGTCATGGCCGATCCGATGCTCGCCCAGAGCGCCGTCGACCGTCTCCAGAACGCGGCCTATGAGCTCGTCATCGAGGGCGGGTCCTACCGCACAAGACAGAAACCCGGTCGGGCTCGAGAGGAGGTGGGCACCGAGGAGGAGCGTGCCGTTTGACTGCCGACTGTCGTCGGCAGCATCATCGGAAGGTCGGCTGAGCGGAACCCGGGACGGTCCCTAGTTGGTGGCAACCGGGTGGTCCCTACTTGGTGGCAAACGACACCTCGCGGCTCTCCGCCGTTGTCCGCAGTTTTCCGAGGTTGTGTGGCCCGGATGTGGCCCGCGTCCGCCCTCGCATGACCGCGTTTCGCGTGGTTATTCCGGCGGAATATCGAGGAGGTTTCAGTGGCAGAGATCAGATTGACAGACGAGGAGAGCCGGCTTGCCGACGAGGTCCTGGCGGAACACGATCCGACCAAGGATCTCGTATTCGAGAAGATCCTCGAGCTCTTGAGGCCGGACGTCGCGTCGGCGATCAGGACGGCCGCGGTCGAGTACGTCAGGGCCCACATCCAGGGGTCGTTCCTGTTTCTGGCCGTCGTCGAGGCAATGCACTTCGACACTCCAGTGGTCGAGTACCCGGAGGCCCTCCGGGTGCAGGAGACGGTCGACCAGCACGTGAACAACGCCGATGGACTCGCCGAGGCCGTCCTCGATGCGTGTCCGGAATGGGCCGAGGTCGAGGCCTTGGTGGGCAGCGCCCGGGATGTCGGACGCGGCCAGCTGCACGAAATCGTGACCAACTGCGGCTACGCAGCGAGCAAGGCCATCCCCGCGATGGCGAGCTGGGCGGCCACCGCAGAACAGTCGAGCGCCATCGTCCAGGAGAGGGCGCGGCAACTGGCCAAGGTCGATCTCGACGCTCGTGGACTAGCCCCCGCCGAAGCTTGACCGCGTTTGGGGCCGGGGCGTCATGCCTCGGCCCCCTTGCCCTAAGCTCGACTCCCCATGACGGTTTCCACCATTGGTGCGGCGTTCCAGGTTGCTGGCGCGCTCCTGGAGCTTGCCGCCCCGTGGCTCGGTGCTCAGAGGGGTCGGGCCGCCTGGAAGAAGTACCGCGGTGAGGATCTCGACCTCAAAGACGATGCCTGGTTGGACGCGATGAGTTCCGCCCCGAGCCTCGTGCGCGAGAAGGGCAACGTGGAGGACGCTGTCCTCGAGGCGAAACTGCGACAGATCCCCTTCATCGCCGATCGAATCGACCACGTGTGGCATTTTCTCCAAGAGATTTCGTTGACGCCCGTATGGCTCTTCATCGCGGGCATCGTGCTCAGCCTCATCGGGGCGGCTCTAGGAGTGCTGTGACGGGCGGCTCTCATTTCTCCATTTCGGCGATGTGCTTCTCGAAATCATCGCGGAGGGATCCCAACTCAGGTCGCGCCAGAATCTCCCTCAGTTGATCGACCACCTGCTCGTGCAACCGGCGCCAGTCGTTGAACCGCCGATCATCCTCAGAATCGATCGATAGGATTTGGGCGAAACGCTTCACCCACCAGTAGAGACGTTCGTATTCCACGAAGTAAAAGAAGAAGTCAAGAGCTAGCTGAGACGCACTCTGTTTCTCCAGGTCCATATCGCGTGCAAAGCGAGCCAACTCGACATGCTCGGTCTCGTCCCAGAAGACACCCTCGAGTCGGCGCCGCAATTTCCTCTCAGCGTGCTCGATTTCCATAAGCGGATACATCTCCGTGAGGAGTCCCAGCGAGAACGCTGGTTCCCCCCGCTCCTGCAGAACGCCCACCAAATCCTGACAGAGGGCGACAAGTTTTTGAACGGCAGGCCTACACCTCGCGTGGAGCAGTTGAGTGAGCGCGTCCCGAACTTCGCGCGTTTCGTTGAGACGCTCTTCTTCCTGAGGTGTACGTGGAGGGACCGGCTTGACTCGACGCAGCGGTGATCGCACTCGCCAGCCGCTCGACCACGCCCATGCGATCAGACTGACAATGAGCAAAGGGGCGAAAACAAAGGCTGCCCAGCGCAGCGGACTCAAGGCCAATCCGATCAGACCGAGAATGATGCCGAGCCAGCTCAGGTGTTTTTGCTGCATGAAACCTCATCCTAGAAGGCTCCTGCTTCATGGCCGGACCTGAGCGAACCATCGCAGGCGCGGCATCCACGTGCCGTCCCCCGTGTCGGCGCATCCCGCTCGAGTATCTCGACCTCGACGTCGACGAGCACGATCGGCTCGCCGATCTTGAGGTCCTCGAAGCTCGTGATCACGATGCGGTCCAGGGGCAGGCAGCCGGCGGCTCGGGCCCGGAGTCGAGCCGTGGCGATCATGCGGTCCTCGTCGGCGCCAGCGGGAAAGACGGCGATGTATCGGCGGGCGAAGCGCCCCCAAGCTCGCGACTCATCGCGCGCGATCCAAGCAGTAACGGACCGGCCAGCAACTCGATATTCCGGCGGAATAGGCTCAGGCCCCCATGGAGGTCAACGTCTGGGTGCCGATCCTCACCGCCGTGGTGGCATACAGCGCC
>WHTR01000185.1 GCA_009377635.1 Chloroflexota bacterium | reverse complement strand
GCTGCCTGATCTGCCGGAGTTGTGGCTATAACAAGTGTGGTTAGCGGGACACACAGTAGATTCAGGGGCCTGGATGTATTCCAGGCCCTTTCTCCGTTATCCGCATATTTTATCGCCAGAAGATACAGCGAGTCGCGCCCTACGATGATTGCGGTGAGCGCCCTTTACCCATCGGCGATCGAGGATCGGTTTTCGGTTGTGCTAGTGGGTCAGTTGGGTTGACGTTTGCCATTCTGATAGAGGGGAAGTAGAGTTGGGGTACTTCTCTCGTGGAGCCTTGCCATGTCGCGTCGGCAGAAGGATCCGCTCCGCCCGCTTTCGGCAGAGGAACGGGCACAGCTTGAACGGTTGAGCCGAGCGAAGGCCGAACCGGCCGCTCTGGTGGCACGAGCCAAAGCCTTGCTGGCGGTCGCCAACGGACACAGCTTCACGGACGCGGCGCGTGTGGCGGGGCGGCGGAGCGGCGATGCCGTGGCGCAGTTGGTCGCTCGGTTTAACCGGATGGGCATCGCGGCCATCGAGCCCGGACACGGCGGCGGCCAGCCGAAACGGTACAGCCTGCGAGCGCAAGAGCGCATCCTCGGCGAGGTGCGGCGTGAACCGGATCGGGAGCGGGATGGAACGGCGAGTTGGTCACTGACAACGCTCCAACGGGCGCTCCGCCGGGCACCGGATGGGTTGCCGACCGTGAGCACGTTCACGATCTGGTGCGTCCTGCACGAGGCTGGTGTCCACTGGGGGAAGGATCGCAGCTGGTGCGAGACCGGAACCGCCATCCGCACGCGCAAGAGCGGGACGGTGACAGTGCGCGATCCGGATGCCGTGGCGAAAAAAACCTGATCGAAGCGGCCTACCAGCAGGCGTTCCTGCCGGTGTGGACCGAAGACGAAGCGGGGCCCTACCAAACCCTGCCGTATCCAGGCTACCACTGGCATCCGGCCGGGGAACCGGTGCGCTATCCCCATGTGTATGCCCGGGAGGGGACGGCCAAGCAACTGACGCTGTTCCACCCGGCGACGGGCGCGGTACGCGTCAAGGGGGTCCGGCAGTCCACGAACGCCATCCTCCATCCCTGGCTCAAGGCGGAGGTGGCCGCCATCCTGGCGACGCTGCCCGAACCGACCGAGGTACTGCGTCCGGCGGAGAACCGGCGACGCTGGGAGCGCTGGCAGGAAGGATTGAGCGTCCGCATCACCCTCCCGCAGGACCTGCCTCCCCTGCGCCTCTTGCTTGTCCTGGACAACTTGGCCGGGCACCTGACCCCGTCGCTCGTGCTCTGGTTCTTCGCGCACGGGATCATGCCCCTGTATACCCCGCTGGGCGGGAGTTGGTTGAACATGGCGGAATCCATCCAGCGTATCCTGAAGCGCCGGGCATTGGACGGCACCCATCCGAAGCGACCAGAGGAGATCATCGCTTGGCTGGAGGCGGCAGCCGAGGGTTGGAACCGGGAGCCGACGCCCTTTGTCTGGGGCGGCAAGCGCAAGGCGCGCCGGGAGCGCGAACGGCAGCGACGCCATCCGATCGGGAGATCCGGAGCGTGCACCACGCGAGCACTCTCCAGGCCACATACAGCAAAACATAATGGCTATGAGCAACTCAAGTGACCCACTAGTGCATCTCGGGCGTGACCCGCTCTTCGAGACGGGCAACGGCACCCGCGAGTACAGCATGCTCGGGATGTTCGAGATCGGGATCGTCGCGCAATATAGTCTGGGCCTCGGTTCGGGTCAACTCAATCAATCGGAGGTCGCTGAGTGTGGCAACCTTTAGGTCGGGCAAGCCGCTCTGACGCGTACCGACATATTCCCCAGGTCCACGCAGGCGAAGGTCCTCCTCGGCGAGTCGAAAGCCGTCGGTGGTCTCTTCCACGATCCGGAGCCGTTCGTCGGCCTCAATGGAAGGGCTTTCGGAAAGGAGAAGGCAGACACTTTCATATTCGCCGCGGCCGACCCTGCCCCGGAGTTGGTGCAATTGGGCGAGTCCGAACCGGTCGGCCCCCTCGATCAGCATGACAGTGGCGTTTGGCACATCAATACCGACCTCGATGACGACAGTTGATACGAGCACGTCGAGTTGGCGGTCGTAGAAATCGCGCATGACCACTTCCTTCTCGTCCTGGGCCATGCGCCCGTGCAGAAGGCCTAAGCGGAGGTCTGGGAAGACATTGTGCGCCAGATGCTCATACTCCTGTGTCGCCGCTTTCGCCTCAATAGACTCGGACTCCTCAACCAGCGGGCAGATCACAAATGCCTGACGCCCCTCCTTTACCTGTTCGCGTACGAATGCATACGCCTCGTCGCGTTCATTCGGCATGACACGAACGGTGCGCACAGGCTTTCGTCCCGGAGGCATCTCGTCAATCACGGATACATCGAGGTCGCCGTAGAGGGTGAGAGCGAGCGTGCGCGGGATTGGGGTCGCAGTCATGACGAGGAGATGAGGGCTGGTCCCCTTCTGGCGCAACGCCGCGCGCTGTAGGACACCGAAGCGGTGCTGCTCATCGACCACGGCCAGTGCAAGCGATTTGAATGCAACGCCGCCCTGAATGATGGCGTGCGTCCCGACGACAACGTCAATTTCGCCGGACTCAAGGCCATCATAAATCGTCTTTTTCGCCTTCTGTCTCAGACTTCCTGTGAGAAGGGCCAAGCGTAGTGGTCTGGGCAGATAGGGGGTATCGATTTCGAGAAGAATCCGGTTACTCTCGGTTGCGCCGAGCAGACGAGTCAAGGTCCGGTAATGCTGATCGGCAAGGATTTCCGTGGGGGCCATAATCGCGCCCTGGTATCCCGCACTGACGGCTGCAATCAGCGCTAGGGCCGCGATCACCGTCTTGCCGCTGCCGACATCGCCTTGTAGGAGCCTGCTCATGGGGCGTTCGGCGCTGAGGTCGGATATCACGTCGTCAAGCACCCGCTGCTGGGCGGAGGTGAGCGTAAACGGCAGGCCCGTTGTGAATGCGGTCTTGGCATTGTCGTCCAGCAGCAGCGGAGGAGCGGTCTGTTCCGCCTGCCACTCCCGCCTTCGCCGGAGGACTGCCAACTGCATGAGGAGCAATTCGTCGAAGGCCAGGCGCCGACGCGCTTGTTGAAGGTCTTCCG
>WHTR01000184.1:2953-3193 GCA_009377635.1 Chloroflexota bacterium | reverse complement strand
ATCCCGTTTTGCCGAGCGGTCGCTCGATCGGCCAAGCGCGCTATTGTGAACTGCGACATGCCCGGCTCGGCCGTGAAGGCTGGCCCACAGGCGGCGGCCGAGGGTGCACGACGCCTCGCGGATGCGGGCGCCGAGCTGGTCAAGGTGGACATCCGGGAAGACATGGATGCGCTGTTTCCCGGCGTCCTCGGAGTCCTCGACAGCGGGGCCGTGCCGGTCTATCCGCAGATCGGGTTCATG
>WHTR01000184.1:0-2943 GCA_009377635.1 Chloroflexota bacterium | reverse complement strand
TGGTGGGAGCGCCACGGCGGCGACGAGGTCCGCGACCGGATCGTGGCCAATGCCAAGGCGCTCGAAGATGCGGGCGCGTCAATGATCGACCTCACCGCCGTGACGCCCGAGGTCTACGCCGCGGCAGCAAACGCTGTGCGCATCCCGGTCATCGGCGGCCAGGCCAGCCCGGAGGCCGACGGGAAGATCTTCGTCAGCTACTCGCTCGTCGGATATCAGGCAGCGCTCCTCGACCGGGAAGATGACCGCCCGAGCGCCGCTCGGTCGTTCTACGACACGGCGAGGCAATCGTTCGGGAGCGTTCGCGCGGGAGCGTTCTAGAAGTGTGGCCGAAAACGTCTTCTGTCATCCTGAGCGAAGCGAAGGATCTCCCCTTAAGCGTAAGTTGGCGGTCACGAGAGATCCTTCGTCGCTGCGCTCCTCAGGATGACGGGGCTTTGCGGCCGGGGTTCTAGGCGGGTTCGTACGCGGCCGGAGTTGTGTCGGCTTCCTACACACGCCATCCGCGGGCTGTCACGCCAGTCACGCGGGGCTATACTCAACCGACGTCATCGATGATGGGGAGGGAGCGACATGCTGGATGACCAGCGCCCGGGGTCCGTTTACTGGATCGACCACTACGTCGTGCCGACCGCTGACCCATCGAGGTGGAGCGCATTCTACACGAACGTCTTTGGCGCCCAGTCACGGGCAGGGGAAGAGGCTCCGAATCGAGCCGTACGGGGGGCACGCGCGCTCTTTACATGGGTGGGCAACTGTCATGTCGGGGGCTCGTCTCACGAGGAAGCACTCGAGGCCTCGTCTGGCCTGCCCCGCTACACGTGGTTTGTTCGACCCGAGAATGTGGATGAGCACCTCCGGCGACTCGACGTGAACGGCGTGCCTCACTCGGGACCGATCCGAACGAGCGAGGACGGTGAGGATGGCCGTGCGATCCGCTTCGCGGATCCGGACGGCAATCAGCTCGAGTTCTGGGCGCCGTCGCGGATGCCAGACGGCGCCATGGACGGCGAGACTCCGGCGAAGGTCGGCCGGATCAGCGCTGCCGTGTTCGCGTCGCGGGACCTCGGCAGAGCCGCTGACTTCTACTCCCGCTACTGCCGGCTGGATGCGCTGCGAAGCGACGACGTCTCCGAAGAAACCCTCGTGTTGCCGCTGGCGGCAGGTGGGCGCCTCGTCTTCAAGCAGGTAGAGGCTCTTGGCAACCGGACGCTGGGCCATTGCGTCTACCGGGCGCTGCATACGGCGCTCGTTGTGCGGGACGACGAATTTCTGCCGTCGCTCGAACGCATGTATCGAGACCTCCCCGAGTGGGATTTCGATCCAGAGGACCCGCCGACGCTATCTCACGTTGAGGCAGGCGTACTTCCCGCGCGAACCTGCATCCACGGCAGTCCCATCGGGCCGGAGTGGAAACGGAGCGTCGGTCGAGGCGACAGCTTCTGCGACTGGGACACCAACGGCTATCATTTTGTCGGGGCGGCGCCGGTCGACGGGTCGATGGCATCGTTCGAGCCGGTTTCCCAGCGGGTGTTCCTGGAACGGCGCACCGCTTCGTCGGCAAGCGCGTAGCCCATAGCCGAACACCAGTCGCGATCACTCCCAGCTCCAGGAGGTCCCCATGGCAGTCGCTCCGCCGTTTGCGGTCCTCGGTCGGCCGATCCCGCGGGTCGAGGGACCCGACAAAGTGACCGGCCGGACCAGCTACACTGCCGATATCGTGCCCGCCAACACGCTCTGGGCGAAGAACGTGCTGAGCCCGTTGCCGCACGCCCGGATCGTCTCCATCGACACCTCGCGTGCGCTCCGCGTGCCGGGCGTCCGTGCTGTCCTGACGGCCGCGGACATCCCCTTCAAACGGATTGGCCGCCGCCTGAAGGACTACCCCATCCTGGCAGGGGAGCGCGTGCTCTTCATCGGCGAGCGCGTGGCGGTGGTTGCGGCGGAGGACCGGGACGCGGCCGAGGAGGCGGCCCTGCTCGTCGAGGTGGAATATGAGGAGCTCCCGGCCGTCTTCGATCCCCTGCAGGCGATGGAGCCCAGCGCGCCGCTCCTCCATCCCGATCTCCGGTCGTATGCTGGTTTCCCCGACTACGTCCCGGAAGACTGGCGCAACGTGTGTGCGCGCGTGGAGATCAACCGGGGCGACGTCGCGGCCGGATTCTCGCGGGCGGATCTGGTGCTCGAGCACACCTTCCGCACGGGAACGATGCACCAGGGCTTCATCGAGCCATATGCCACGGTGGTGGCGATCGGCGACAGCGGACGCGTGGAGATCTGGCACTCAACCAAGGCCGTGTTTCGGAACAAAGACGAGCTAGCCCAGACCGTCGACGTCCCCGCGGAGCAGATCCTGTTCCACAACATCACCGTCGGGGGCGACTTCGGTGGCAAGGGCGCGCCGGGCGATGCGCCAGCCGGCTACTACCTCGCACGCATAACGGGTCGGCCGATCAAGTTCGTGACGACGAGCCAGGAGGAGCTGACGGCAGGTACGCCGCGCCACCCTTCAGTCATCACGATCAAGTCGGGAGTGATGCGCGACGGGACCCTGGTGGCCCGCGACGTCTTCGTTGTCTACAACAGTGGGGCCTACGGGGGATTTCGCCCCAACGTCATGGACGGCATGCTCCCCGGGGCGCGTCAGGCCGGAGAGCAGTACGCGGTGCCGAACCTCCGTCTCGATGGGCGCATGGTTTACACCAACGAGATGCCTCGAACCTACATGCGCTCGCCGGGCCAACCCCAAGCGGTCTTCGCCGTCGAGGCGCACATGGATCTCCTCTCCCGTGCGCTCGGCATGGATCCGGTGGAGCTTCGCATCAAGAACGCGCCGAGGAACCCTGACGGGAGTGACTCTTCGGTGCCCAGCCTCCTCCGCGCTGCCGCCGACGCCATCGGCTGGCCTGCTGGCCCCAAACCCCCAACCCCCAACCCCCAGCC
>WHTR01000183.1 GCA_009377635.1 Chloroflexota bacterium | reverse complement strand
GAGGGGATCGTCCCCGGCGGCGGGGTCGCGTTCGTGAACGCCATCAAGTCCCTCGAGAAGGTGACAACGGACACGCCGGACGTGCGGACGGGAGTGAATATCCTCCGCCGCGCGTTGGAGGAGCCGCTTCGCCGCATCGCCCTGAATGCTGGTCAGGAGGGGTCGGTCATCGTCGATGAGGTGCGGCGTCGCAGCGAGCCCCGGCTTGGCTACGACGCGGCGCGCGGGGAGTTCGTCGACATGGTCGCGCGCGGCATCATCGACCCACTGAAGGTCACGCGGGCCGGCGTGGAGAACGCGGCCTCGGCCGCGTCGATGATCCTCACGACGCAGACGCTCGTGACTGATGTGCCCGAGCAGGAGCTCCCGATGCCGGCTGGCGGCCACGATCACATGGACTTTTGAGCGGGTTCCTGCATGCCGCGCCTGCGGCCCGCGGGTGCTGTGATCGCAGGCGGAGTCCGGCGCGGCCGCCCACCATGTGTGGGCGGCCGCGCTCCTCAGTCGACGCCGTGCTCATCCGTTCGAGACGGACAAGAGGTTGCCCTCGCTGTCCTTGAACCATGCCGACCGATCGTCGCCAACGGTCGCGATGCCGTTCGCGTCTGTCTTGAAGCCCTCCATGTCGTAGTGCTCGAACACGACCCCGCGGGCCGTCAGTCCCTTCACGGCCTGCTCGACGTTCTCGACCTGGAAGTACGCGACCGTGTGTTCATTCGCTGCTGGAGTTGTCGTCAAAGACAGGCAGATCTGCGTTCCGGATCCCGCTCCGACCTTCACCCAAGCCTTGGGATCCTCCCCGACGATGCTCAGTCCGAGCGTGTCGGCGTAGTACCGCTTCGCTCGCTGGAGGTCGATGACGTGGATCGCTGCCGAAACGGGTGTGCTCCCCAACATGATGCGCTCCTTTCTGGTGTGCGTGTGGATGTCACTTCATCGTGTCTCGGTGGGAAAAATCACCGGTCCGGGTCGTTGCTGCGCTAGCCGCCTCCTACGATGGGGTTATGCTCGGATGGTCGGCCGCACGGAGCGTGCCCGGGCCGGCGTTCGGGCCCGTCGTGCAGGAGACCAGCCGGCATTGGCAGTGTATGGCTGGGGAGCAGCGGAACGCTTCCGAGGAACTACGCAACTTTCCGGGGGGAACCACGTATGAATGGAGAGCGGAGCAGGTGCGCTACCCGACGCGCGTTGCGCCGAACCACCGACTCGCCCAGTACGAGTCGGACAGGCTCGAGATCGTCACGCCGCTGGACGGGTTCGCTGCATGGATGAACTGGCCGTTGCCGATGGAGATGCCGTTGTGGGAGAGGCCCGACGTGTACGTGTTCTGGAAGAACACGATGTCGCCTGGCTGCAGCGCACTTCGTCCCGGATGTGAGCCAGCGCCGTATTGCCCCCACAGGTCGCGCGCGACCGGCCGGCCCGCCTGCTGCATGACGTAGGAGACGAACCCGGAGCAGTCGAATCCGGACGGGGTCGTGCCGCCCCACACGTACCGGCTCCCCTTGAGCCCGAGCGCGATGGAGACGATCCCGCCTGATCGGGAGGATGGTGCTGTGCTCGGTGCGGACGGAACCTGCGTGGGGACCGCGGTTGCCGACGGCCGACGGGACGACGACGGTGTGGGCGTCGGCTGCCGGGTGGGTGACGCCGAGGCGATGCGCGACGACGTGGGGCGAGGCTCGTCGGGCGGAATCGGGGCGAGGTAGGCGCTCGCGCTCCACCCCTTGAGGCCTGCCCCGCCGAGGGCCGCGACCCGGTACCAGCCGGTGTCCTCCTCCGGGATGCTCGAGCCATCGACAACCTGGAGCGGGCTCTCCTCGAGGAATGCGCCGAGGGTGCGATACTGCGTGCCTGGCCCTTCTCGGAGCCGAAGTCCACGGCCGAAGGTGCTCGTCACCCGCGCGTAGAATGGGTACGTCAGAGCCGCCGCATCCTCGCCGTCGTCCGACTCGACCTCGCTCGCGTCGACCGTCTCTGTCGAAGCTTCGGCGGCAGCGACGTCCGTCTCGGGCTCGGAGCCATCGCTCCCCTGCGCGACGAGCTCGGTGGCGTCAACGTCTGTCGCGGCGAGGGACTCATTCATCGACGCTGCCTCGCCGTCAGCCTCGGGTCCGTCGCGGGGTGTCATCGCGACCTCGGCGGCGGGGACGTCCCCGATCTGTTCCGCGGAGCTGCCGATCGTCTCCGCGGTGGCATCGTCAGCACGTGTCTCAGCCTCGGCCCGAGGAGCGGCTCCCGACGCGGCTCCGGTACCGTGCGCGTCGGTCGTCTCATTCGCGGCGCCGCCCTCGGGACTCCTCACCGGTGGAGGAGTGAAGACGGCGTGGGCCTGCGCAGTGGGAGCGAGGGCGGGTCGTGTGACAGGGGCTGTGGGCGTGGGTGGTGACATCGACGCATCCAGCGTGAGCGTCGGCGGAGCGGGGATAATGCCTTGACGAGTCGCGAGTGCGAGCGAAGGCGCAATGAGGACGGCAACCATCGCGAGTCGTATGCCGGCGGGCCAGCTGGGTAGGCGTCGCATGTTTCCTCCCATCCCCACCGCGCGCCTCGCCGTCGTGCTGTCCCGCTTATCGGCGGGCCAACGGGTTAACCTCGCGGGCGACTTACGGGACACGTGCCCAGCAGCACGTGCAAGAGCCTGCGGCGGGAGCGGGGGACGGCCGGGGGCACTGGGGGAGGCACACGTGTGCCGGGGGCAGGCCTCCGGCACACGCTGCTGAGCGGATGCGAACCTCAGGTGGCCTACGAGGTTAGCTGAGGGGTTCGGGTCTGAGTCCCCTTGGTCCGATGCCGTCGGACCGTTCACCCCGGAACGTTGGGTCCCCCGTTCTCCGCCTCCGCCGCGGAGATTCGGCGCGCTGTGGAGTTGTCTCTCCCTTAACGTAGAGTTACGGTACGCAATGTATATCACAACAATACGCGGGGGAGCCCCCCGCTGTCAAGGGGAGCTTGACCAATAATTCGGCAAGTTTGACACAGGCGCCGAGCAAATATGTCTAACGGGTTACAGAAGGCAACGCGGTTGCGACCGGCCCTTCCGTAAGGTTCGTAATCTCCGCACCCGCCACGTTCGATACGATCTCATCTGTGAGATCCGAGCCCGTGGCGCTGATCGTGCCGGCACGAAACGAGGCCGGCTCCATCGGGGCCGTTCTGTCCGAGGTCCCGCCCGACGCCGTGGACCGGGTGTTCGTCGTCAGCGGGGACAG
>WHTR01000182.1 GCA_009377635.1 Chloroflexota bacterium | reverse complement strand
CCCACGACCTCCGCCAGCCAGTCAGCGCGATCATGGCGTACGCGAGTGTCTTCAAGGTGGTCGCAGAAAGGAACGACGCATTGGGCTCCGTCGCGGATGGGGCCGATAACATCCTGACGAGCGCTCGCCTCCTCGATCGAATGATTCAAGACTTGCTGGATGCCTCTCGCCTTGGGGCCGGGCAGCTGCGGCTCGATCCCATGCGTACGGACATCGGGATCGTCGTGCAAGGCGCCGTCCGTCGTGCTGGCGAGGCGACCGCGGGACGGGATGTGGAGATTCGGATCGAGGATGGCATTCCTCCGGCTCTCGCCGATCCGTCCCGAGTTGAGCAGGTCCTGGGAAACCTCCTCTCGAACGCGGCCAAGTACGGCTATCCAGGCACTCCCATCGCTGTGGAGGTCCGCGCCTGTCACCGCGAGCTCGAGATCAGCGTCACGAACCACGGCGACGGCGTCCGCAAAGAAGACATCCCGCGGCTATTCAACCGCTTCTTCCGTAGCGCAGACGCTCGGACCGCTGGCACCGCGGGGCTCGGGCTGGGTCTTCACATCAGCCGGGAGCTGGTGCGAGCCCACGGCGGGCGGATCTGGGTCGAAAGCAGCCCCGGCGGCGTCACGGCATTTCGCTTCACCCTTCCGATCGCATCCGAGCAGCAGCAGGAACCGTAGGACTCGCCCATCAGCCGGAGCCCTCCGGACAGGACCGGTGCGGCGGATGCCGGTCGTCCGTGGCATGTGTTCAGGTGCAACCTGCTGCCCCGGCCACCGCATGAGCCTACAGACGCTTGGCCCCCACTCCCAGGGGCGGGGCTGGCGCCCCGACGCTAGCCTTGCGGGTGATCTTCGAACTCCCTGCTCATGACCTCGCAAGACCACCCCAAAGATGGTGGTGGCGCCCGTCGTGCCCCTCTATCGTTATTTTGAGACGATTGTACACGAGACGCCCAGCGCTGGCTAACGTCACGGGGGTCGTAATGAGGGGTTATGATGGTCGTCTGGCTAGACGGGCCGCACGACTTACGCTGCTGATGGCCTTCCTGGTGGTTGCCTCGGCCTGTGATGCTGCATCTGGCCGCTTGGTTGGCGAACAGACGTCCGGGCTCGCAGACACAGCGAATCCAGCCGCGTTACATGCCGAATCACAGGCTGCTCGGCTCGCGCAGCCCCAGGTTGCGGCGCCGCTGGCTCCGCGCGCACCCGCGCTCGTGGCAGTGACGATTGAGACGTTGGAAGTCGTCGGACTTCTCGATGACGATGTCCCATACGCGTATTGGACCTTCGGCGGAACGGTACCCGGTCCCATGATCCGGGTCCGACAGGGAGACACCGTGGAGGTGACGCTGACGAACGCAGTCGACAGCAGGGTAGCTCACAGCATCGACCTGCACGCCGTGACGGGTCCAGGCGGTGGGGCGCAGGTGACCCAGGTTGCCCCCGGAGAGCACGCGACCTTTCAATTCCAGGCGCTCAACCCGGGCATCTATGTCTACCACTGTGCCACACCGCTTGTTCCTCAGCACGTCGCCAACGGCATGTATGGCTTGATCATCGTCGAGCCACCCGAGGGCTTGCCTCCGGTCGACCGAGAGTTCTACGTCATGCAGGGCGACTTCTATGTCCAGTCGCCTGCCCAGGGAGGCCCACGGTCGTTGGCGCTGGACAAGCTGCGGGACGAGCGCGCGGACTACGTGGTGTTCAACGGAGCAGTCGGCGCCCTCTCGGGGGACACAGCGCTCAGGGCGGTGGTCGGCGAGACCGTCCGCATCTTCTTCGGGGATGGCGGCCCGAATCTCACGTCGAGCTTCCACGTGATCGGGGAGATCTTCGACCGAGTGGCCCCAGAGGGTGCCTCGGAATGGACGACCAACATCCAGACCACATTGGTGCCCGCCGGCGGAGCGACCATCGTCGAGTTCACCCTCGAGGTGCCCGGGGACTACCTGCTGGTGGATCACAGCCTCGGGCGGCTGACGAAAGGTGCGGCCGGCGTCTTGCACGTCGAAGGGCCAGACAATCGAGATGTCTTCCACGGGCAGGCGAAGTAAAAGACGGGCTGGCCGCATGGGGTGGCCTGTACCGAAGAACGGAGGACGCCCAATGACTGAAATAAGCGGAACCGTCGCCGAGATTCACGCGCGCCTCGCGCGTGAGCTGTTGCCTGAGACCCTCGGGCACGTCAAGCGCACCGCCGAGTTGGCGCGGCAGCTAGCGGTCGACCACGGAGTAGACCCCGATCGGGCTGAACGGGGCGCACTCCTCCACGACGTCGCCGACCGGTATTCGGATGTTGAGTTGCTCGGCTTCGCCGAGCAGTTCAACATCCCCGTCAGCCTCACTGAGGCACGCATCCCGAAGCTGCTCCACGGCGCCGTGGGCGCCGAGATCCTTCGGCGCGAGTGGGGCGTAACCGATGACGAGCTGTTGGATGCTGTCCGCGACCATATCACGGGCGGCACGACCATGGGCCGCCTGGCCAAGGTGATTTTCGTCGCGGACAAGCTCGAGCCCGCGCGTGACCGCCACTATGGAGGTCTCGACCCAATTCGCGAGCTGGCCATGCGGGACCTGGACGCGGCGATGCTCAAGCTCTACGCCTGGCGGATGAGTGACCTGGTGGGCGCAAGCCGGCCCATAGACGAGAGGCTCGTGCATGCACGCAATGCGCTGATCGAAAGGACACGCACATCGTGGGGGTAGCGGGGTGCTCGCCGGGTCCGAACCGGAGAGGTCCTCTGCAGGTGCGCCCGAATCGGGCGAGTGCATAGCCGCCTCAGCGCCGCTCCTGGGATCTCGCTCGCTGCGGACGGAGGAGAGATCAGATGCGTGGATCAGCGTGGTTGGGGGCGATCTTGGCGGTCCTCATCGCGCTTCTGCTGATGGGGCTGGTCGTCATTCAGGGATTCCGTTCCGTTCAGTCGGGAAGCAGGAGACGCGCTTCGCCCCGTCGATCCCGGTGCATTCGCGGCGTTACGCTGCTGACGACTTGGCCCGGTACGCAAGGCGACGGGCCATGTCCGCGATGACGGGCTCACCGGGGAGCGTGCGCGCGATGTCGTCGGCCGAGATCACTCCGATGACTCGCCCGTTCTCCACGACGGGCAGCCGTCGCACACCGTAGTCGCCCATGGTGAGCGCCGCGATGACCACGTCTTCTGTTGGCTGGACGACACGTGGTTCGGGTGTCATGATGCTCTGCACCGTCGCGGACTCGGGGCCCC
>WHTR01000181.1 GCA_009377635.1 Chloroflexota bacterium | reverse complement strand
GATGCGCTTCGCTGAGCGCTTGCTTCTTCCACTGCGCTACCTGGACCGGATGGATGCCATATGCACTGGCGATCTCGTTGCTGGTCCGCTGTCCCCGGATCGCCTCCACGGCCACCTTGGCCTTGAACTCCGCACTGTGTCGTCGTCACTGACTCTGCACCGGGTCTCTCCTTCCCTTGCTCCGACCCGGCAATCTTAACTTCGCCACCTGTCCAGTTTTCGGGGGGCACTATAGCATTCGTCAAGGTACAGGGCGAGCAAGACGTCTTCGTTTTCCTTCGCGCACAGCTTCGTCGTACGCCTACTCATCCGCCTGGATCGTCTTCTTCGACGCGCGACGCAGATTCACCGGGAGAAGACTCAGAGAGTATTGCTGAGCCTCGTCGTTTCGCCTTCGGATTTCGTCCATTTCGCCCGGGTGTTCGTATGCAAAGGCCAATGCCTCAAATACCGCTGGCAGGGGTAGTCCGCGATTTTCCGCGATGTATTCGGCCGATTCGCCCATCTCGTAGGCGCACTGGAGCGTGTAGACCCGTACGCTGGTGCCAGCGATGGCCATGTCGTCAGTTTACTCGTCATGTTGGCAGTTTACCCGCTTCAGGCCAGCGGGTCTGCTGGGGTGTGGCCGAGGGTCTTCCCCAAGGCCGTCAAGGTGTCATAACGAGGCGACCTGTCCCCATTCTCGATCCGCACGAGCGTAACCCGACCGCTACCGGCGGCTCTGGCGAGTTCTTCCTGGGTCATTCGAGCGGACTCACGGAGTCTTCGAATGCGGTCGCCGAGAGATGACCGGCCGCTTGCTGCGAGCTGCTCGATTCGAGGACGGTAGGACGAATCGCAGTAGTGACGGACGAAATCCCACGGAAGCTCAACGGTCTCCCCGCAGCGGTTTCGCAGCACGACCTCGTATGGGTTCGGCAGATCCAGGTCGTCAAGATTCGACAGGCTGCCGATCTCGGGAATATCGCTGAAACTAATTGTCCCTGTGCACCCATCCGCAAAGGCCAACTCGATCCCCTGCTCCGAGGCCTTTGCCTGGGTCATCATCCGATCGGCGCTTTTCAAGAGACGCCAACCATCTGTGTCCACGTTCCCGCCCCGGGACAGGTTCGCGGTCGTCCTGCAGCGCAGCGACGTGGAGTCCGATCGCCTCACGAATGAGCTGCTCTGTCTCTGCCCTGGTCGCCCCAGCCGCAATGCAGCCTGGGAGGTCGGGCACGTATGCCGAATAACCAGTAGTCGTTTCCTCGTACACGATGATGGATTTCATCGGGCTCGTTCCTCAGACCCCAAGGTCGGCCCGACGCCGGCGGCGACTTCCTTGGCGTTGTACTTGCGGCTGTCCAGGTAGTCCTCGAGCGCGGCGCGAGTGGCGACCCAGTTGCGCCCGATCTTCATTGCGCTCAGGCGACCAGCGATCGCCAACTTCCGGAGGTGCGCCTCCGCAAGGTTGTATTCGGCGGCCAATTGGGCGAGCGTAACAAGCTGGTCGACGTTGATTGGGCCGAGGGCAGTGCCAGGATAGCGGCGCGATGCGTTCTGGATTTCGACCGAAATCGGGTTCTTGTCACGGTCGAAGTCGATGATGACGCCCTCGGCCGGTTCGGCCCAACTCTCTGACTGAACGTCTGGGTCACCGATAGTCCAAAGGATGCTGTCCGCCTGAGGATCGTAGGTGACTCTCATAGGGTTACCTCCAGTTACAGACCGCTTCGCCGTGGAGGTATGACGGTCTTGATCGTGGTCGCCGCCTGTTCCACGACGAAGGCGACGCGAAAGTCGCCGACGCTCGTCGTGAGAAAGGCTAGCCCGTGACCTTGAGCCCCAGCCGCCACCTGGCTCTCGACCAACTGCATGACCAACTCCGCCGTAATGCCATATTTCGTGTAGCGTCGGAGTCGATTCTTGGCGTGACGGGATAGCACGCATGGGGGCCGAATGTTTTCGCCTCGCCTCTAGATTACCACGGTATCGAGGGTATCTGCCAGGTAGAATCCCATCTCAGGAACCCGCCGCGCTCGTTGAGCTGAGAAACCGACCCATCGTCGCGGCGAGCTTCTTCTTGCGTTCTAGGAAGATGTGGCCATACGTGTTGGCGGTGAGGGCGATCTGGCTGTGGCCGAGCTGCTCCATCACGTCGCGCAGTTCGGCACCCTGGTTGATGAGGAGCGATGCCGCCGTGTGGCGCAGGTCGTAGTGGCGCCGCTTCTCGATGCCGAGGCCCTCTAGGGCTCGCTGGAATTGGCGATCCACAGTCGGTGCATTCAGCGGCCGTCCGCCGGGCGCCGTGAAGACGAGCTGCCAGTCGTTGCCCCACGTGCCGGCCGCGAGGCGCTCCTCGCTCTGGCGAGCGCGTTGCTCGCGGAACAGATGCACCAAGTAATCACTGAGCGGGAGGTCGCGGCGGCTGCGGTCGGTCTTCAGCTCGTCGAGTCGATACTCGTGGTCGAGACGGGCGAGCTGAGCCCGCACGTGGATGACTCCCCGCTCCAGGTCGACGTCGGTCCAGCGGAGGCCCAGAGCCTCGCCCTGGCGGAGGCCGAGCGACAGCATCGCGATGTGCAGCGCCTTTAGCGGGTCGCCGTCGAGGCCGTCTACCAGGCGGCGCGTCTCGTCAGGGGTCAGCGGCTTGGCCACTCGTCTGCTTGCGACTTTCGGCGGCGTGGTGAGCGTTGCGACGTTTCGCGTGACGAGCCCCATCTTCATCGCCTGGCCTAGCGCAGCGCGTAGGACCACACGCCCATAGCGGATCGTGCGCGGCGAGACGCCGGCTTCGACCTCTGCGGCCATGAACTGCTGGACGTGGGCGGACTGGAGCTTGGCGAGCGGCACCTTTCCGAGACCCGGCATGAGATGGACGCGGGTGAGAGACTCGTAGCTCATCCACGTGGTTTGGCGCACGGAGCCAAGGCTGCGCATGGTGTCGAGCCAATAGTCGAGGAACTCGCCGACCGTGATGCGCTCGTCGGGGAGCGGGAGCCCGTCCATGAGCGCCTTCTGCGCTGCCACCAGCCTGGTGTGGACTTCCTCTCGGGTGGGGGCGTAGAGGAATTTGCGGGAGCCGTCGGGCTTGTAGAGCGCCGCTTGCCAGCGGCCATCGCGCCGTCGAGTAATCGTGCCCTCACCATTTGCGCGCTTCTTTGCTCCCTTCGACTGGAGCGAGCGAGCCATTACGGTTCCGCCTCCAAGTCCTCTCGCACAGGATTGGACACGGCGAGCACAAGAC
>WHTR01000180.1 GCA_009377635.1 Chloroflexota bacterium | reverse complement strand
GCCTAAATCGACCTCGCCTAAGAGGAGCCGCAATGAGAGGCGCCGTCCTGTCGGTCTGCTGACCAGCTTCATAACGGTCCGCTCCGTCGACGCGGATCCCGACCAACAGCAACCGCTCGTACATCTACAACACCGCTTACGAGGCGTGCGACATGCGCTATTTCGACGAGTCTGGGCGCCGGTTCATAATCCCGCCGGGGACACACTGCGACATCATCGCTCCCGACGAGATCGGGCCGGACGAGACGGTGACGCTATTCAAATGGGATTTGGATGAGTGCGTCAAAGACGAATGGGGTTGCGTCAAGGCGAAGCATTTGGCCGGAGGTACGTACACGATCCGAGGCTGGTTTCCGGAAGCCAAGGGGGGAAACCGCGTGACGAAAGCCAAGGGCGGAGATCGCGTGATGGTCGAGGCGACTTTCCGCGTCGAGGCGTAGTCCTGTGGGCCTCAGAAGGTGCTGCGGGTCCCCTCCGGTGCCAATGAGTCATCCGATGGGTGCGGATGGCACAATGAACGGAAGTGGACACGACACTAGTTCGTCTCGTTCACCTCGCGGTTGCGGTGCTGTGGCTCACCGCAGCGGCTCTTGGTCTGTGGCGAGCCAGGACGCTTCACCGACGCAAGACGCGCCTGCGCATCTATCTGTTGATGGTGCTCGGCTTCGCCGTCGGGGCCAACGCCGCTGTGATGGCGCTGTCGCCCCACCATCCAGAGAATCCCCTCCACCTCGCGGCGGTCGTCGTGCTCGCGGTGTTGGGCGTGATCGTCTTGTACGTGATCGCGGCCTACGGCGACGAGCTCGCACATGAGGAGCGGGTCCTCCACGCAATGTCGCGCGGCCATCTTGGCAAGGGTCATGGCCGGGTCGATCCTGCCCATCCCCTCTCCGCGCGGGAAGTGGAGGTGATTGGCCTCCTGTGCAAGGGCCTCAACAACGAGGAGATCGCGCTGCATCTCGGCATATCCAAGAACACGGTGCTCACCCATATGCGCAACATCATGCGGAAGCTCGCTGCTCCCAGCCGCGTTGACGTCGTGGGCTGGGCGATCGAGTCCGGCCTCTTCGACGCTTCATCCGGCAATGTGGACGCGGAGGTCGTGGGCAAACTTCTTACCGTCCGCGGCTGATCCGCCGTCGCGAGGGCTTACCGGGGGAGACGGCCGAGGCGGGGTTGCCCGGGATCTCGTTAGCGCTCGATTGGTACGTAAATACCGCGTGGTTGGTATGGCTGCGCCTTGTATCGCCTCCTACCATGATGGCTATCGGTTGAGAACTCGGGGCATGACGAGCCTCAGTCCTTGGGGACGCAGTGAGGCTTGCCCGGGAAGTAGGAGCGCAGATATGAGAAGCAAGGCCCTGCTGCGGATGCCGGCCGCATCCGCCCTGTTGTCGCTTGTCGGCCTCCTCCTCGTTGCGTGCGGAGACGACGATGCCGGGTCGGCGGATGCCGGCGGCGGTGCCACCACGATAGGCATCACGCTCGATGAGTGGTCCGTGCTACCGGAACCCGCCTCCGCCGAGTCCGAAGAGGTCACGTTCGATATCTTCAACGCCGGTGAGGAGACGCACGAGTTCGTCGTGATCAAGACCGACCTCGGGGTACTCGATCTGCCCACTGGGGACGACGGCTCGGTCGATGAGGAAGCCGCGGCCTTGGAGGTGGTAGACGAGGTCGAGGACGTTGCGGCTGGATCCTCTGAAACGCTGACGGTCGATCTCGGACCGGGCAACTACGTTCTCATCTGCAACATCGTCGAAGAGGAGATGGAGATGGAGCAGATGGAGATGGAGCACGACCCGTCACACTTCCAGAGTGGGATGCGGACCGGATTCACCGTCGAGTAAGAGTAAGAAGACCCCCGGACCTGCGGTCCGTGTCAATTCGAGGCAAAGAGCAACGAGCCTGCTGTGATGGATCGTGCTGCGCCCGGCCGCGGAGCTCAGCAGACGCTTCTCCCTTCTCGATGTTCTCAAGCTCTTTCCGATTCCGATACCGCGCCCCGTAAACGGAGTAGCGTCGGGAGCTCCGCGTTCTTGGTCAGTTCGGCCGCCGCGACGAACACGAGGCCCCAGGCGATGGTGGCGACTGCCCATGTCAGACCGAGACTCGAGGAGGCATCCGGATACATCACTGAGGTGAGCCCGAATAGGACTGGAAGGAGGCCGGCAACCCACGCTATGAGCCTCCAGCCGTCGGGTCGCAGGCTCGCCAAGAGACCCACGCCAATAACGGTGAAGGCGAAGGCGGCCATGAATCCGTAGTGGCCCATGCTGGCGTGCTCGTCGGCGACGGTTCTCTGCAACCCGATGTTGGTTAACGCGAATGCGAGCAGCGGGATGGCCGCGATGACGACCAGCACGACCATCACCCTGCTGACTCGCGAAACGCTGAACGAACGGAAGAAATCACGCACGGATGGATGAAGAAGTGCGGTAAAGACCGTCAGCATCGCGGGCAACAGCGACTGCGCCGACAGTATGACGAACGGGGTTGTAGAGAAGACGGCGGCGAGCAGCAGCCCGACCCAGGGGATCAGTGCCATCACCATGCCGGCGACGTTGTGCGTGGGCCGCCGGAGCTGGGCGACGATGCCTATCACCGCGGGCAGGAAGACGAATCCGTACGTGAGGTCGTGGATGCGGTGATGCGGCTCCGTGAAGTGGCCCATTTGGGCGAAGGGCCCGGGGAGCAGGGAGCCGAGCCGCAAAGCCATCAGACCGACCATCAGACCGATGAGCCCGACGACCGCAAGGGTGACTAGCATGAAGAGCCCGAACAAGGGTGAAGCGCGAAGCGACTGCATCGTCTCGCGAAGCAAGTGCATCAGTGGCCACCCGCCGGAGGACCAGGTGTGTGGCCGCTACCGAAAACGCCGGTGAGCATCAGGACGATCACCACGAGCACGACGAGCCCGATGATCGCGACCACCTTCTGCCAGCGTGCTATGCCGATGCTAGATCTGCGGTCGCGCCCCACGCCGGTGTCGTCGGTGTCGGTGTCGGGGGTAGCGGGGCGAGTCAGCCATGTCTTCTCCTTCTCTGTCGTGAGTGGCAGTCATGTTTCACACTGTGGCTAGGGCGGCTGTCGGCGACATGCGGGCCGCTCGGGCCGCAGGGTAGGCCCCTGCGATGGCGCCGACGAGGACGGTCGCGCCCGCAGCGAGCCCGAGGACCCAGACGGGCAGGGCGAATGGCCAGTCCCGGCTGGCCGCGAAGACCGCC